>CAXNGR010000243.1:0-6396 GCA_964201265.1 Verrucomicrobiaceae bacterium | reverse complement strand
AAATCGTGCCCCCACTGAGACAGGCAATGCGCCTCATCGACGGCAAACAGAGCGATCTGCACCTGCCGCAGCGCATTCGTGAACATGCGGCTGCGAAAGCGCTCTGGAGCGACATAGACGAGCTTGTACTCGCCCCGACGCAGCGCGTTGATGCGCTCCTGCTGCTCGCCGAGGGAGATGGAGCTGTTGATCACCGTGGCGGGAATGCCGCGCCGCTCCAGCGCATCGACCTGGTCCTTCATCAGCGCGATGAGCGGACTCACCACGACGGTCACGCCGTCCATCACCATCGCGGGAAGCTGGTAGCAGAGCGATTTGCCGCCGCCGGTCGGCATGATGACCATGGTGTCGCGCCCGCTCAGGATGTTTGCCATGACGGTTTCCTGTCCGTCGAGAAACTCGCGGAAGCCGAAATACTTCTGCAACGCCAGCTTGGCGTCGTGGATCGGTGTGTGGGTGGCGATGGGTTCTTCTTCGGGCACGGGCCGGGCATCATGGATGCGGCGCGGGAATCCTCAACCACCACTCATTTTTCATCCTTGCTGCCAGGCTTCGTCAGCGACGGCTGGTCAAAGCCAAGCTTCTCACCGGCAAAACGCAGGCACTTGACGATGTTTTCCTCCTCAAACACCAGTGCCGCCTCGGTGCCGAGGCCGGCTACCTTGGGCAGCTTCGCCGCCTGGCGCTCGCGCACGAGATTGAGCGTGCGGACGAGCTCGGTGCCGGGTTTGTCAGGGAAAGTGGCCCAGTAGCCGGGTTTGAGGCAGGGAATGTCCAGCGGATCGCGCGTGATCATCTCCAGATGGTAATCCATCTGCGGGTTGTGCTTCTCAAACAGCGCGAACATGCGCGGCAGGTCGAGAATGCCCTCTCCCAGCGGCACTTCGGAGAGCAGGAAGCCCTGCGGCATCTCTTGCACGGCCATGTCCTTGATGTGGGTGGTCACGGCGAAGGGCGCGAGAGTTTCGACGACCTGCATCGGATCTTCGAGCAGCGCGATGCTGTTGCCGGTATCGACACACGCGCCGATGTGCGGACTGCTGAGTCGCCCGAGCATTTCCGCCAGCTCGGCGGCGTGGAAGTCCTTGTGATTCTCGATGCCGATCTTCAAGCGCAGCCTTCGAGCGACGGGTTCGGCGAGCTGCATGGACTTGAACGCGCTGTCTTTGAAGTGCTTGAACTCCTCCAGGCTGGAGAACAGCTCGTAGCGCCGCCCACCGGTCGCGCTGCGGAAGATCGTGGCCCCGGCCACCTTGCCGAGGCGCAGCTCGTTTTCAAAGCGGGCCACATCGTTCTCGTTCTTCGGCAGCGTGATGCTGCCCTCGAGCTTCAAGCCGTAGGATTCACACGTGTCACGCACTTTGCCCGCGAAGTCAGCCGTCCAGCCGCCGACCATGGTCTGCAAAGCCCCCACGCCGAGTCCGCGCACATGATCCAGCACGTCCAGCGCGTGCATGAAGGGCGGGTTCTTGAGGCTGGAGTATTTCCCCTGCCAGCGCTTCCAGTAGGAGTGGATGACGATGCCCATCCGCTTCCCTCGCATGGCCGCAGGCAGTGGCATGGCGGCCAGGGCGGAGGCTGAGGTCAGAAGATTGCGGCGGGTCATGATGAGGCAAGGAACGCGTGCGTGCGTGTCATCATTCAATCTCCTCACTCCAGCTCCTGCTTTGCCAGCGTGTGGGCAAAGGGACTGGTGGAGGCGAGATTGTACTGACGGATGGCGACGGACCAGAAAGCCGCCAGTTCGTGGTCGGCGGCGCTCCACAGGCGGTAATGCAGGTTGGTGACGGTGTCCGTGTCATGCATGAGCGCCTTCAATTCTTGTGCGCTGAGCGTCTGCGGCCCCTGGGTGATGAGGCGGTGGCCGATTTCATCGAGATAACTGCGAGAGACGTCGATGGTGCGGCGACGGCGCAGCAGGCTGACGTGGAGGCCGTTCACATACGGGTCGAGGCAGACCTGCATGAGGCCGTAGTGGCGCTCCAACTCGGGCGGTAGCTGGATGCGGTCTTTAATTTCCTCCAGGTTCTGCTGCATGGTCTTCAGCACGGTGGGAGGATCGTACTCCTCCGGCGTGAGGAAGAAGCCGAGACGTTTGCCGCTGCGCGCACCCGAGACGAGGGCGGCAACGAGGATCGAAACGACGAGCGAGAACAAAATCGGGCTGATCCAGACGAGAAACTCCCAGGAGACAAACCAACCGAGCGCCGCCCAAGCCACACCCAGCAGTGAGACGCTGGCGAAGGTAATGATGATCTCGCTCCAATTGATCCCTCCGTCGATTTTCCGGCGCTGCGTGACCCAACTGACGCTTTTCCCGATGAGCGTGTAGATGACAAATCGCGAGTGGAAGATCATGAGCACGGGGGCCATGAGCGTGAACACGATGGTGTCGAGCAAACTGCTGACAAAGGTGAGCAGCCGCAGCTTCAGCGGCTTGAACAGACGGCCAGTGATGACCTCGTCGAGCAGGATGACCGTCTTCGGCAGGAAGATGAGCATGGCGGTGAGGCCAAGGAGAATCTGCTCGGCCAGGATGGCCTGCGGCTGCTGATGCGCCGTGGGCGTGGCGGCGAGATACGTCGCCAGCACGAGAAAGAAGAACCAGAGCAGCGAGCTGACATAGCTGAGGATGCCGTGGAGGAAATTCACGCGGCTCATCGGGTGCCAGCCCTTCGCAAACACGAGCCAGAGATGCTGGATGTTGCCCTGGCACCAGCGGCGGTCCCGCTTGAGCATATCCACCAGTGTGGGCGGCCCTTCCTCGTAGCTGCCACGGCTGGTGGGCAGCAATCGCACAGCGTAACCGGCCTTCCGCATCAAAGCGGCCTCCACGAAGTCGTGGCTCAAGATGTGACCGCCGAAAGGCGCGTTCGCAGGCAACGGCGGCAGCGCGCAGTGCTCAATGAACGGCGCGAGGCGCAGGATGGCGTTGTGGCCCCAGAAATTGGCCTCGCCGCATTGCCAGTAGTCGAGTCCGGCCATGAACGGCGGTCCGTACAGCGCTTGCGCGAACTGCATCACGCGGCCCAGCAGCGTATCCGCCGCGATCTGCTTCGGAAAGGTCTGCACGATGCCGATGCCGGGATTTTTCTCCATGATGCGCACCATGCTGGTGAGCAGCGCGCCAGACATGAGGCTGTCGGCGTCCAGCACCACCATGTAGCGGTAGCGGCGGCCCCAGCGGCGGCAGAAGTCGCTGACGTTGCCGCTCTTGCGGTTGATCTGCTTGCGGCGCTTGCGGTAAAAGATTCTGCCGAAGGCGTTGAGCTGGCGGCAGAGCTCCAGCCACGCGGTTTCTTCCTCGATCCACTGGCTGGCTTTGTCCGAGTCGCTGAGGATGAAAAAGTCGAAGTTTTTCGACTGCCCGGTGGCTTCCAAGGAGAGGTAAATCGAGCGCAGTCCCTCAAACACGCGCGTCACATCCTCATTGAAGACCGGCATGACGATGGCGGTGCTGGCGGTGATCGGCTGCTCGTAATCTTCCGCGTTCAGCGTCAGCCAGAGATTGAGCGGGTCAGGCTTCGGGCGGTTCATCAGCCACACGCCGAAGAGCGCGGTCCAGAAGCCGACGTTGAGCTGGTAATAAAGCGGGATGAAAACCAGCAGCAGCGCCCACTCCGCGATGCGCATGCCGTTTTCCGACAGGAAAATGAACGAGAGCCACGCGCCGACGATGGTGCCTAGGCCGACGAGCGAGAAAAACGTGGCCCGCCGTGTGCGCGAGATGCGCTTCGGCGGCATGCCGGCGGTCATCGCGATGTTCGCAGTCTGGCTGCCGATGGGTGCGCTCATGCGAAGAGGGAGTAAAGGTAGCCCAGCACGCTGAACACGATCACAAACAGCACTGAGTAGCGCAGGATGGGATGGCGGCCGAGGCGGTCGAAGGTGTCCTCCGCCACATCCGGGATGAGGCCGAGGTCAATGTCACGCGGCGTCATCTTGCTAACCTGCATGCCCGGGCCGGAGGTGCGCAGGGCGGAGCGCATGGCTTCGGCCATGTCATTCGGCATGTTTTTCTCATCCAGGAAGAACTGTGGCCAGCGGGCCGGGCCGCCCGCGAGGTGGAAGCCAAGCCGCCCCGTGGCCTCTAGCTGCGCCTCGCTCAAGTTGAGGTCGCTGTAGATCGTACCCAGCCACTCGCGGAGCATCAGCCGCGCCTGCTCGATGGCATGCGCCGTGGGCGTGCGTGTGGGGTCTTTCGCATGCGCCTCGGCGGCCTTGCGCAGCGTTTCCAGAATGAGTTGGGTGCGGCGGATGCGGTTGTGAAGCTGGTAGGAACGAAAATAGTCGGCGAGGCGCGCATACGCCTCGTTCCATGCTTCCTCAGTGCCCGTCGCGGGCGCGAATTGGATATTGACTGCTTCCATGATGGCTCAAATCACGAGCCGCCGCGAGGATGCGCAGATTTGACGCCATGAAAAGAGATTCCTGTGGCGTTGCGGAGGTGTACAATTAATCCATGAACGACTTAACTCAGCCCAGCAGAGGGATTGGCCTGCGGTGGTTGTTTGGGCTGATGCTTTGGGGCAGCATCTCCGCCAAGGAGGTCCACATTCCCTGCACCACCTGGTATGAAGGTCACCTCACCTCCAGCGAGACCGCTTTGGTGGGCGAGGTTGTCAAAGTGGACTCGCATGTCGAAGTGTCTCCCGCCCAGGTGCTGCCGAAAGAGTCCTGCCTGATCCGTGTGGACGAAATCATCGGCACCAGCCCGGAACTCCAAGGTGCCAAGACAGCGAAACTGGTGGCGAATCACATTCACGACACCTACCAGCAGCTTGAGCCGGACTGGGGCGTGTATCGCCATCTTCAGCCGGGACAGAAGGTGCTGGTGCTGATTCATCGCTACGAGAAGGATGTGGCTGTCGGTAGCGACGCGCTGCTGGTGCTGACCGAATCCACGCAAGCGCTGCCGGAGAGTCTCCGGCGCACCGAATTTGACCCCGCCAAGTTTACCGATGCCGATCTCGCGTTGTGGAAAGTCGCAAACCCGCGCCTGCACGAGCATTTGGCGGGAATAGTGACCTATGTCCGAGAACAACAAACTCTCGGTGACGTGACGCCTCTCGAATGGCTGGCGCTGGCTGGCGTAGTGCTCGCTTTGGGACTGATGACCGTTTGGATCGTGAGGAAAGCGCGGCGAACCACTTGATCACGCGATCAGCTCATTGATCAGCCTGCCGCCATTGACGATGTCCACAGGGCGCACGTTTTCGACGACGATGCGCTTGGAGGCGTTGATGCCGAGCAGGCGATACATCGTGCGGGCGAGGTCTTCAGGGCCGACGGGGTTCTCATCCGGCTCGCCTCCGAGGGCGTCGGACTTTCCATAGACAAACCCTTTTTTCACCCCGCCGCCAGCCATGGCTACGGAGAAGACACGCGGATAGTGGTCGCGACCGTTGGTAGAGTTGATCTTCGGCGTGCGGCCGAATTCGGAGCTGACGAGCACCAGTGTGGTGTCGAGCATGCCGCGTTCGTCGAGATCGCGAATGAGGCGGGCGAAGGCCATGTCGAACTGCGTCGCCTGGCCTTCAAACGCCCCTTTGATATTCGAGTGGTGGTCCCAACTGCCAAAATTGACCGAAACCATGCGGGTGCCAGCCTCGACGAGACGGCGGGCCAGCAGGAAACGCTGCCCGGCGGCGTTGCGACCGTATTCATCGCGCAGCTTGGCGGGTTCGGCGGCCAGATTGAAGGCTTCACGTGCCTGTTGGGAACTGATCAGCTTGTAGGCGGCGCTGTAGAAGTTGTCCATGGCGCTGAGACCGTCGGATTTCTCCGTGCTGCGGAAATGCTCGTCCACCGCACCGAGCAGGCTGCGACGGCGCTCGAAGCGCTTCGCGTCGATGTCCTTCGGCGTGGCGAGATCGCGCACGGTGAAGCCGGGATCGGCAGGATCACTGCCGAGCGCAAAGGGGCCAAACGCGCTGCTCATGTAGCCGCTGCCTTGATCCGGGGCAATGACGCCCGGAATGGCGACGTAAGGCGGCAGATTGTTCCGCGATCCCTGCTCGTGCGAGATAATGGAGCCGAAGCTGGGGAACTTGATTGCCGGGCTCGGGCGGTAGCCGGTGAACATGTTGTGCGTGCCACGCTCATGCGCGGCCTCGCCGTGCGTCACGGAGCGGATGATGCTGATCTTGTCGAGGATCTTGGCGGTGTTCGCGAACTTCTCGCCCACATACTCACCGGTCACGCCTTTGATCGGACTGAACGGACCGCGATAGTCCGGCGAGGCAAAAGGCTTCGGATCCCACGACTCATGCTGGGCCATTCCGCCCGGCAGGTAGATGTGGATGATTGACGTGGCGACCGGTTTGTAGCTCTCCACCGCCGGCATGGCCAGATCCGCCGCCTGAAGCTTCAGCAACTGCGGCAGTGTGATGCCCA
>CAXNGR010000242.1:0-6403 GCA_964201265.1 Verrucomicrobiaceae bacterium | reverse complement strand
CGCGACCATCACACAAAGAAAACCAAGCACCCCTGGAATGATGGTTCCCGGCGCGGCGAGCAACTCCACGCCGATCAAGACGATGCCGAGGATGAAGATCAAAGCGACCACCAGGGTCTCCTGCCCGGCCAAGCTGCCAGCGACGTAATGCCCAAAGAAGAACACCGCGAACGCGCCAACGGCGATGAACCCCGGAATCCCAAAACCAGGCGCTTGCATTTCCAGGTAGCCGCCCGCCAGACCGATCAGGATCAAAATGGCTGCGTAACGTGTGACCCAGATGGCGATCCACTCGAAACCGGTCGGCTCGGCAGTGATGATCTCCCCTTTCAAGGATTCTCGCTGCTTGATTTCCCCGATGCTTTTGACCACGCCCTTCGAGAGCAAGGGTTTCCCGTCGATGATCATCGTAGCCTGCTCAGAGTCGAGCGTGACGATCTCGCCTTTCGGAATGATCACACGACCGTTGATGATGAGGCCGCGGTCCATGTCGATCATGCCCTCAATAATGCGCACATCGTAGCCTTTCTCACGCACCACGGTGCGGGCCATGCCCATGAAGGCGGAGTTATTTTTGGCACGTTCGGCCTCGGCCAGCGGTGTGCCGTCGCCTGAGACAGGGGTGGAAGCGCCGATGGCGCTGGCGGGGGCCATGTAGATGACATCCGTTGCCATGGCGATCATGGCACCAGCAGAAATGGCGCGGGTGTTCACATAGGAAAAGCTGCGTGGCTTGAGCGTTTGCAGGTCTTTCATCATGAGGCTGATGGTGTCCCAGGCCAGGCCGCCCGGTGTGTCGAGGTCAAAGATCACCGCCTCCGCACCCTGCTCGTTGCAGAGATTGAGCGTACGTTTCATGAACTCGAACCGCGCTGGGATGATCAGGTCGTCCTCGCCCACTGGGATCACCACCACCATGCCCGCATAGCTTTGCTCGCGGGTGATCACGGGGGTTTTCTTTGCCGCCTCGGGCTGGGGAGGAGTTTCGATGGTAGGCTTGGATTCGGCCACTTTGACACCTCGTTTCTCGAACCAGACCGAGTCCAAGGTCACGAGTGTGGACGAAGGCGTGGCGGATTTTGCCAGCGCGGCCACATCGCTGATGATGGCGCGTGCCAGCAGCGGCCTGCCATCGACGGACTGCACGGCAGCGTCGGCATCCAGCAGCAGCAGCTCGCCTTTTTCAGCAAAGGTGGTACCTCCCAGCGCCAGTCCTTTGTCACGATCCACAAACGCATCGGCGATCTCAGGGCGGTGCCCCTTGAGTTTGCACAGGCTCCGCGCACCCGCCTTCAGCACAGCCAGCGCCTCCGAAAGCATGGTATCCTGAGATTTTTGAGAGAGTGAATCGTCCACCGTAAGCTTCGGTGAGGCAGCGCCGATGCGGGAACCCGGTGCCATCCAGATTTCATCGCAGGCCAGCGCCAGCAGGGCACCGCCGCCGATGGCAGAGCTGTTGATATAGGCCTGCGTTTTGATTTTCAGCCGCGCCAGCTCCTCCGCCAGCGGCAGAGTGGCCTGCGCCGAGCTTTGCGAGACATGAATGTCCAAGATCAAACCCGCCGCGCCCTGTTTGACGGCCTCATCCATCCAAAGCCGCAGCGCCTGCCAGCGGCGCATGTCATCGAGATCAGAGTCGGTGACAGCCACGCGGGCGAGTTTACCCGCAAGCGTGGGTTCATTCGCAGAGGCGAAACAAAACGCCAGGAAGGCCAGTAGGAAGATGCTGAGTGGTTGCATGGCAGAGACTACGTTCGTGAACGCCCCGCCGCAACCGGCAGAGCCTCAGCCTTTTTTCCCAAACAGCAGCCGCCAAACAAACATCAGCACCAAAGCTCCCCCGACGGCAACTGCGATGCCTTTGACGCTGAAGCTGCCAGAGGCGTCGCCAATGCCCATCAGCGAACCCAGGTAACCGCCGATGATGCTGCCGATGATGCCCAGAATCACCGTGGTGATCGGGTTGATCCCCTGCCTACCCGGCATGATGAGCTTTGCCAGAAAACCGGCCACAAATCCAAGAGCAGACCAAATGAGAAGTGATTGGAGCATACGAGAAAAAGAATAACGAAAAACACACCGACGCGTCAATCCTATTTGCCCGAGGCTTGCAGCGCCTGCCAGCCGCCTTTGAGCACGAAGGCGTTCTCCACCGGCAGCGTCTGCTTGAGGCGTTCGAGGACGTGACGGCTGGCCTCACACTTCGCACCATTGCAGTAGATGATGATGGGCTTGGTATTGGCTTGCAGCGTGTCGAGAAGGCCAAAAAGCTGCTCGTCAAACTTCTGCTCGTTCAGCAGCAGCGCCCCAGGCACATGCCCGGCGTCGTATTGCTCCTGGATGCGGGCGTCGATCCACAACACATCGCCATTCCACCGCTCCTGGATGGCCTGCATGGAGACTTCATCCTCCCGCAGCGGCTCCTGGACCAAGTAGAGCGCTGGGGCGCGCGGATGCCAGGCATGGGTGGCCCACGCGGCCGCAGAAGCGAGGAGCAGCAAGGCAACGGCCTGTCGAATCGAGGAACGCATGGGATCTGCCGGGTTAAGGCTTGGCGGCGGCCTCAGGCTCAGGTTTCCGACTGATCGAGAAAAAGGCCAGTTGATGGCGGTATTTGGCGATGGCGCTGTTCGTTTCGATCTTGAGCGCCCCCAGGGTGATGTCCTGCGTGGTTTTGGGCGTCACGGTGATGAGATACTCGCGGCCTTCCTTCAGCTCTTTCCATTCAAAGCTCACATTCTCACGCGTGGGGGTGATTTGGACGATCTTCATGGGTGCATCGCCAGTGAACTGCACCAGACAAGATTTCGGAGCGGCCTCGTCGCCAATGAACCACTGCAAAGTCTTCGGCTTGATGTCCACGACGGCAGGCACGTCCAGAATGAAATTAATCTGCCACTCGGGCTGTTTCGGGTCATCCGTGGTGGCAATGACGAACTTCTCATGCCTACCGACGAAGGTGGAGACTTTGAATGTCGCTGTGCCAGTGCCTTCCTCACCAGGTTTGTACTCGGCCTTGTCGAGTTCGGAGCTGAGGCAAGAGCAGGCGCTTTCGAGTCCGAGGATTTTCACCGTTTTGTCGCCGCTGTTGCGAAATTTGAAGGTGGTCTGCACCTCCTCGTCCTCTGGCTTCGGTTTCAACTCAATGGCTGGCACGCCGAGAGTGAGCTCTGCATGGGCAAAGGTGCTGCTGGCAAGCGCAAGGAGGATGAGGCGGTAGGCTGGCATGCGGAAACATAGCACATGGAGGCCGGGGGTGCGCAAGCGTGTTGACGTGATGAGGCATCCGCGCACTCTGCCCGCCTATGCGATTCGCGATCTGCAACGAGACCTACCAGAACTGGAGCTTTGAAAAAATGTGCGAGGATGCGGCTGCGGCCGGTTATCAAGCCATTGAACTTGCCCCCTTCACGCTCAAAGACGATCCGCGTGAGTTGACGGTGGAAGAAGCGCTGACGCTTTGCGCCAAGGCAAAATCCTTCGGCCTGGAAATCCTCGGACTGCATTGGCTGCTGACCAAACCGACTTGGTTTCACATCACCACACCAGACGCGCTTCAGCGCAAGGAGACAGCAAAGTTTGGCAGGCATCTGGCGCAGTTCTGCGGAGCCACGGGTGGACGCATCATGGTTTGGGGCAGTCCGAAGGCGCGAAATGTGCTGCCAGAGTGGAATTACGAAGACGCCTTCAAACGCGCGGCGGATTGTGTGCGTGAAGTGGCCGAAGAATGCGGCAAATACGGCGTGGTGATCGCCATGGAGCCGCTGGGACGCAAGGAAACGAACTTTTTGAACACTGCCGAGGAAACCATCCGCCTGTGCAAGCTGGTGGACCATCCGTCCTGCAAGCTGCATCTCGATGTGAAGGCCATGAGCGATGAATCGAAGCCGATCCCGGACATCATTCGCGACAGCAAGGAGTGGACCGTGCATTTCCACACGAACGATCCCAACTTGCGTGGCCCAGGCCAAGGCGAGGTAAAGTATGAGCCGATCATCGCAGCGCTGCGCGAGACGAACTATGACGGCTACCTGTCGGTGGAGGTGTTTGATTACACACCGGACGCGCCGACCATCGCACGGCAGAGCATTGGGTATTTGAAGCAGGTGATGGGGCTGTAAGGCTCCCTGTGTGTCTATCTTCAGCGTGTCAGCCTGTGAAAGAACGGTAAGACGTTAGAAGTGAGCAGTGGTGCTGGCGACACCTCTCACTTTTCACCTCTGAATTCTCACGCAAAGAGGCTTTCAACAGACAGCTATGGAGCAACCGGAACCGCACCGGGTTCGGTGTTGCGGTAAGGGTCAATACCAAGAACAACGGTAGAAGCAGGCGGGATGGCTGGGACGCGGACTTCTTCCTCCACAGGCAAAGCGCGGAGGGGGACGGCGAGGAGTTGGGATGAGCTTGCTTTGGAGTCCCAGCCCTTGGGCTGCCCAGCCGTGACCATTTCAAAAACAGCAGCCCATAGAGGAAGCGCGGCTGTCGCGGCGGTGGCCTTGGGACCGATGGGAATGTCTTTGTCATGCCCGATCCAGACGAGGCAGGTGAGGACGCGGTCGGAGCCGATGAACCATGCATCGGTGCGGTCATACGTGATGCCACCGTATCCGGCGATGCTCTTTTGCGCGAGCTTGTTCTCAACAAGAGGCAGACGGTATTCAGGGCGCATCATGCCTGAGATCATGGTGTTGCGAACATGGTGCGCGGCAGCGGGGCTGAAGACTTCATCACTGCGGCCTGATGAAGATGCCAGCAACACATGCGGCTGTGGGCACGGACGGCCGTCGTTGGCGATTCCCGTAAAGGCCCGGGCCAGTTCAATGAGGCGCATGTGGCTCTGGCCGAGGGTGAAGGCCGCCTCGGTGCGCAGAGCGGTGGTGAAACCGCAGCGGCTGAGAGCAGCGCGAAGGGGATCCAAACCGACTTGATAACCGAGACGGACGGTGGCGGCAGTGCGCCCCTCCAGCAGTGCCTGCATGGGGGTGATGGTGCCACCAGTGTAAGTGACAGGCTCACCATCAGCGCCCCACTCGCCGAGTGTACCCACGAGACCGCCGATCATGGCCTGCTTGTTGTCGAGGGGACCGTCGATCATGGGTAAATCGGTGACATCCGGCTGCAAAGTAAGCGCAGTGGCGTACACGAGCGGCAGCAGCGCGGTGCCGGGAGGGCGGACGCCCTCAAGAGCACGATTGAATGGGCTGGTGGTGAAGTCGCGACCGCCTTGCATGGCGAGGATGGAACCGGAGCGGTTGTCCAGCACGATCACGGCCCCTTGGAGCCCGCTTTTGTCCTTCGGCGAGAGCTTGTCCAGATGCTGGCGCATCATGTCATCAAGACGTTTCTGCCAATCCAGACGAAGGGTCATCGACATGGTCGGTGGTGTGCCTGGCTTGAGGCCCATGCGCTGAAATTCCGCCCTTGCCGCTGCCAGCATGTAACCGGTGCGCACACGCGTTTTGTCATGTCTGACGACGACAGGCGCATCCTGTGCGACGGCGGCCTCTGCCTCGGTGATGGCACCCGTTTCCACCATGCGTTTCAGCGTGAGATCACGCTTTTGACGGGCCAGTTTCGGCTGGGTAATGGGAGAGAATGCCACTGGTGCCTTGATGATGCCGGCCAGCGTGGCGGACTCGACGAGCGTGATGTCGCGCACATCTTTGCCAAAGTAGCAACGCGCTGCGGCTCCCACGCCGCTGCAGCCGTGTCCGAGGTAGATGCGGTTCAGGTAGTCGGTGAGGATTTGCTGCTTGGTGCGTTCGCTCTCGATTCGCATGGAGAGAAAAATTTCCGTCAGCTTCCGCTCATAAGTCCGCCCCTGAAGACCGAAGGCATTGCGCGCGAGCTGCTGGGTGATGGTACTGCCGCCCTGCCGGATGCCTTTCGAGGTAAAGTTCGCCACAGCAGCGCGAGCCAAGCCGACGAGATCGAAGCCCGGATGGGAATAAAAACGCGCATCTTCTGTGGCGAGAATGGCCTGGATCAAATGCGGAGGCACGTTCTGAAGCGTGACCGGCTCCCGCTCGATGTCGCTGGCGCTGCCGATGAGTTCGCCCCTGACATCGACGATGAGAGTTTCATTCTGACCACGCGTGAGCGCCTCCATGTCATAAGTGGCGGCGATGCCAGCATAGTGCCGCCAGACGAAGCCCAGGGTCATGAGCCCCATGAGGAACACGATGGCGCAAGCTCCACCGAGGCGGCGCAGCCAGGTGGGAAGCTGCCGCCAGCGTTCACGTAGCTTAGAGAGCCAAAGTTTCATGGTAGGTCAGCGAAAGAGGCGTGAGAAAAAGCCCCCACGCTCCGGCGGAGGTGGCGGCGGTGCACCGAGCATGTAAGCAGGCGTCAAAGGCGCGGTGAGGGGATCTGTTTCTTCGATGACGGCGGCCTTTTCATAACT
>CAXNGR010000241.1:0-6435 GCA_964201265.1 Verrucomicrobiaceae bacterium | reverse complement strand
TCGGCCATGTATTCCGGCAAGATCGAGGGCGTCGGCCCGCGCTACTGCCCCTCGGTGGAGGACAAGGTCGTCCGCTTTGCCGAGAAGGAGCGCCACCAGATCTTCCTGGAACCGGAGGGCCGCCACACCCGCGAATTCTACGTCAACGGCGTCTCCACCTCCCTGCCCTTCGAGGTCCAGTATGACTTCATCCGCTCCATCCCCGGCCTCGAAAACGCCGAGATCGTCCGCCCTGGTTACGCCGTCGAATACGACTACTGCCCGCCCACCCAGCTCCACCCCACCTTGGAGACGAAGCGCGTCTCCGGCCTCTACTTCGCCGGGCAGATCAATGGCACCTCCGGGTATGAAGAAGCTGCCGGTCAGGGCCTCATCGCCGGGGCCAATGCCGCCCTGAAGGCCACCGGCCGCCCCCCTTTCCTGCTCCAGCGCAGCCAGGCCTACCTCGCCGTCATGATCGACGACCTCGTCACCAAAGGCACCACCGAGCCCTACCGCCTCTTCACCTCCCGCGCCGAATACCGCCTCCTCCTCCGCCAGGACAACTGCGACCTCCGCCTCACCCCCCTCGCCGCCGCCATCGGCCTCGCCTCCCCCTTCCGCGTCCGGCACACCGAGGAAAAAAGCACCCAGCTCGCCGCCGCCCGCATCCTCCTTCAGGAGGCCCGGCTCGACGGCATCACCCTGGAAAAGTGGCTGCGCCGACCCGAAAACACCCCCCCTGCCCTGCCCGCCGAGATCTACCACCAGTTCAGTTCGGAGATCTGGAGCCTCGTCGAGAACGACGTCAAATACGCCGGTTACATCACCCGCCAGGAAGACATGGTCGCCAAGACCTCCCGCATGGAGGAAAAAATGATCCCTGCCGACTTCGATTACCACGCCATCCCCGGCCTGAAAACCGAGGCCAAACACCGCCTCACCGCCCTCCGCCCCGCCACCCTCGGCCAGGCTGCGAGAGCGCAGGGCGTGAATCCGGCGGACATCGCGCTCCTCGCGGTGATGCTGAAACGCGGCAGTGGCGAAGCGGAGAGCGCAGGGCCAAGGGCGTAGAGTCCAAAGCGGCTCCGCGCGGCCACCTTTCGTGCTCGTCCTCGTTGATTCGCTACGCTCACCCTTCGGGCAGCCGTTGGCTGTCTGTCTCCCTTCGGTCGGCTCTCGAACTCGTCCTCGATCCTTCCGCTCCCCTTCCCCGCCATGACCCCTCAAACCCTCCTTCTCCTCCTGGGCCTGATCCTGTGCATCGTCCTGGCCGTTTGGATCGTGGGAAAGCTCACGACCGGGCTCTCGCGTCGCCCGCAGGAGCACACGCCACCTCCCGCTCAGCCACCGGAGGAGGAGCTGACCGATGCCCCGATGGACGACGACCCTCCCCCGCCGCCCCTGCCGCCGGAGCGGTATTACGTCCTCGCTCTCACGGACAGCAGCGTGATCTGCTACCGGCCGGACGACTCCTCCGAACGCGTCGATTGGGCCGACCTCCAAAAGATCGAACTCCGCACCACGGGCGACGGCCCCTTCACCCCGGACGTCTTTTGGATCCTGCACGACACCCAAGGCAGTTGCTCCATCCCCCAAGGTGCCAGCGGCGAAAAACAACTCGCCGACCTCCTTCTGGCCCTCCCCGGCTTCGACCACGAGGCCTTCATCCAAGCCATGAGCAGCACCGAGGAAGCTCTCTTCACCTGTTGGACTCGTCCCGCCGTGACCTAGCCTTTTCGTCGTGACCGGCCTCAGCCTGCTACCTTCTGTGTGTTGCCAGCAAAGCCGGGCATCACGAGATGAAGGAGCTGCTGGCCCGTGTCTGAAGGCTTGGACATTCATGCCGCTTCCGAAAAAGAGGTTGGATCCGGTCGGATTGAGTCGGATTCGGTTGGAGAGGCCGGGTGGCTCCCTTTCCCCACGCTGTCCGCTTCTTCGTCCTCGGGATCATCCTCGACCGGGTCGGCGAAGCCGGGTGAATGGGGTTCCATCAGGTACTCCAAGGCTTTCTCCTCCAGCATTTTGTCGAAGCGCTCCTTGAACTCCGGTGACATCCCTTTCGTGACCGACTGGAGCATGTTCTGATGGTTCATGAGCTTCATGTAATGCAGCAGCGCCTTGTGTTGGGCGCGATCAACGCGCTCATCCTTGTCCTGCGGATTCTCGTGACGCTCCCGTCTGATCTGTGCGGATCGCCAACGGGCGGCCTCTTGGGACAGGTTCCGATGCCGGGCCAGCTCACGGCTCAACGTGACCAGTTCACTCATCTGCTCCGGCGTCTCGATGGGTTTCTGAAGCCGCTGCTCTACCACCTTGCCGAGGACCACTTCAAACAAGGCACCGACGCGCTCCATCCACGGCATCAGGCCGGCATCTTCGGCCACGTCTTCCGCCTCATCGCTCAGGCGACGCACCCACTCACGCCTCTCCTGCTGCTTCAGCCAGTCCAGATAGCCACCTTGCTTCCATTCGGAGAGGTTCTGTTCGGTCACCCGGGTCGCGTTGAAATGCTCGACGAGAATGTCCACCACTTCGTTCATGCCATTGAGCCAGCGCACCAGATCCTTGCCGGGCACGCCGTCGAGGATCTGTTGATTCAACCGATCCCGGATCTTCTTGGGCAGGCGGGCGATTTTGCCGAGGCGTGTCATGCGGTTCAGCGGTAGCGGCCACGGATGTGGTCATTGTAAAAGGTGCCGGGCGAAGAGGAAGAAACCAAGCCGACATAGACATCCCAAGGCACGCCGTGAAAGGTGTAGCCGCCCGAGGAGCGGAAGTAGATGGTCAGTTCGCCGGTGAACTCGTTGTAGTCCACGGCACGGATGGCGGAGGAGTTAAGTGTATGCATTGAGGTCGTCATTTGGACGGCCACACATTACCACAACAGCCTTGCTGGCCGATCTCACCACGGATAATCAATCAACTAGCATGTAAACCGTGCAGTGGTTTTGCGTCTTTAGAGGTTCTAAAGAGCCTCTTAAGTGGTCTTGAGGCTGTTTTTGAAGAAAATAGCCGCAAGGGCTGTCAAGCAGTATTTTTACCACCTGCGTTTCACCACCATGCGATGCCATGTGCGAGGTTTTGCGCGAATGACACCTGAGCGCATCGCACGCAAAACGGATTCGGTTGAGACTCCTGCCTTTGCTGCTGCCTCGACTGGCGTCATGCCTCCTTTGAGCAAACCTTGCCGGTACGCCTGTCGAATTTTCTCCTGGGCCTTGGCTGGGCGACCGCCCTTGGGTGGTGGAGCGTCGAAGCAACGGCTTGCACGCACCAGATACTTTTTCAGGCATGTGAAAAACCGCAGCAATGTTATTCGATTGATCCCCTTCTTGTAGCTTTCCGAAGGACGCTTGTAAGTGCTGATCCAGCCCTGCTCGATCCAGTTCCAGAACTGGCGATTGGAAACTCCGAGCCAGCGGGCCACTTCGGCCACCGGGATGATTTTGCGTGGATCGTCCTTCACGACCTGACGCAGCCACACCTCATCGTTGGCGAGGCGTTGCAGCGCATCAGAGCGCCGGAAAATGTTGAGCAGTTGGAGCGAAAATTTTGGCATTACACGTTCTGTTCCAATCATTCATCCAGTGCTTGTCGAAGCATCTTGCTGAAGTAAGAATCCCAATCAGCATCGATTTCGGTGTCCATCTTGGGGCGTTGCAGTTCGTGAGGCTGGGCGTTAACCTGCCGGTGGCTTAGGCTCTCCTCGTCACGCAAGCGGAGGACTTCTTGCTCTCGATCTGTTAGCAATTGCTCGCGAAGGCTCAGGCTCATGGCTCGGCATCATAACTCACCTTTGCAGTCTTGGTCAAGAATGGCGGGCAGCAAGCAGCGCGTCGAGTCCGGCGGCGGCCGCAGCTTGCAGGCGCTTCAGGGTGCTGGCTTGCGGTTTGAATCTGTCAATCCTGGCATGATTCAGCCCGAACAATTTTACCTTCGTTGGTAACTCGATAGGGCACCAATGACTGGATGTTTTCGTTGTCCACTTTGGCTGTGACAAACTCGACTTCGGTGTTCGGATCCTTGTCTTTGGTGTAACTGAAAACAAGCACAGCCCCAAGATAACCCATCGCTCTGGCTTTGTAGTCTCCCCGGGCATTGAAGGCCACCGCCACGCCTCGGACCACGCTGGCGTTGCCTCCCCGCATGGCGACCGCAACGCCGCCGTCGCCCACAAGAGCAGTCCCGGCACCGCGCGTGATAGCAATGCAGTTCGGCCCGCCCGTGGCGTCACCGCTGGAAACATAGGCCAGCCCCGCTTTGCCGACTTTGGCATTGCCCGCAGTACCCGCGATGGCGATACCGGCATCATTCATGACCTTGGAACGACCACGTTCATTGGTGATCGCGATGCCTCGTTCATTGATGTTTTCCAAGAGGATTGGAGAGTTTCCGACGGTTACTTCCACGACCTTGTCAGCGTCGTTAACGGCCATCAGCCTGCGGGTTGATCTCTCGGTGTTTCGTTTTGGTTGGGGTGTTTTCATAGCTCTCCTTGGAAGGCTTGGTCAAGAACGGCGGGCGGCAGGGCTTCGAGTTCGGCGGCGGTTTGAAGAGAGTGAAAACACACCAGCGTCTCATTTAACATCAACGGATTTGCTGGCCGCGCTTGTTCCTGTTTGCTTTCCGCCCACTGACTGAGCAGACCAGTCCATGAACCGGAACTCCCCGGCGCTGCTCCGTGTTTCGCCTGTCGCATCCTGTTTTTGGAAAGTCATGTCCGTCATCGCTGCCATGGTGATCACCACGCCGCCAAAAATCGCGAAAACAAGTCCAGGAGCCGCTCTGCGAATGAGCTCTTTATCTTTATACCAAAGCAAATTTCCAGCCGCTGGCCTGTCAAAAACTCCTTTGATAAGCAGATGCCAGCCCAGCACCAGGGAGGTGATCCCGCCACAGACGGCCAGCACGCGAATGAGAATCATGCCAATCAATATCACAATGTCAGGGTTCGTGTTCATCGCGGATGTTAGTGGGGTTGATCAAAAAAAAATTGGTGCAGAAAAAGGTGGGCAATTCTCAAATAGAGTCATTCTCGGAGTGGTTGGCTTTTGCGTACACTTTTGCCAGGTCCGATACTTTACCCACCTCACGAAACACCCGGCACCACAGCAATAGCAGAACCACGGCCAGCACCAGCCCACCCAGGCCCAATAACAATCCTTGGGCAAACGCCTGCACCAGCGCCACAACGGTGCATAGCAACGAAAGCAATCCAGGCAGCAGCCGCACCACAAAGCGCTGCGCCACATCCTGACGCACCCGGAAATCCGACTCCACACCTTCGGTTCTTCGGATCCATTTTTCCCAGCCTACGGCATTAGGCATCCCTGGCACGGCCCTGCACATTTCCGGCCAGAGTACATGGCCGATGTAGTAGCTCGCTCTGACCATGCGATTGCACTCCACCACCCACTGCGCTATCATCGCCAGCAGAATGAGCGGCAGGCAGATGAGCGCAAACCACATGGGCTGGGGATTCACTGCACTGATGTAACCAAACAACACCCCAGCACCGCCATAGCCATAGATCAGAATCCGGTGCTGAAACTCGACCGACTGCACGATCTCCGCCCGCAGTGCCAGATACTCCTGCTTCATCAAATCAACGGCGCTCGATTCCGGGGTCTGTGGCGGGTCACTCATTGGGGAATGGCAATTTCAAGGACAAGGACACAATGCCGGGCAGCGGATGTCAATCAAACTCTGTCGAGGCACATCTTCTCTGCATCACTGCTGATTTTCATCCTTGATCAAAGCTTACCTTTGAAGGCTTGGTCAAGAATGGCGGGCAGCAGGGCGTCGAGTTCGGCGGCGGTCTCGGCTTGCAGGCGCTTCAGGGCGTCCACCTCGGCTTTGACTTGGCGGAGTTGAAGCTGAGTTGTTTTCGACGGCAGCGGGAATTCGTAGTCGAGAAAGTCCTGCGGGTTCAAGCGACGGCGGCGCACGTTGGTGCCGGTGCTTTCGCCGGAGAGTTCGGGCCACACGGCTGGTGTACGGAAGTGGATGTCGAGCACTTCGGGCAGCACCAGAGCTTCGTTGATCTCGAAGACGGGGAACTCGGGTGAGACGACACAACCATCGCATTCCGGCGGCACCACACCGAGAGCGCCTTCCCAAGCCATCAGCTTGGGATACACAAACTCGCCTGCTCGCAGCCGTGTGAGTCGTGCATAAGCGAAGTCCATGCCGGATTTGAGCAAGCTCTTGAAGACACCGCGACCAAAGCAATACACACCGGCAAACTGGTAAGTCTCATCGGCTCGAACGGTGACATCCGTGGCTCTCATCTTGACCAGCTTGCGCATGGGCGTGTGTTTCGTGTGTTCATCGTGACCAAGAATCGAGCGCAGCAAAGCATCGCCTTCCAACATGGTTTGTTGGCGCAGTTCGCGCGCTTCTTGAATCTGTGTCGTCAGTTTCTCCATTCGCCCAACGATCAACCGCTGTTCC
>CAXNGR010000240.1:0-6436 GCA_964201265.1 Verrucomicrobiaceae bacterium | reverse complement strand
CCGCTCAGTCTGGCGCTGCTCAATCGTTTGGTGAAGAGCATCAACACAGCCTATCAGGCCACCGATTTCCCGCTCGTGGACGCTTATCTGCCCGAGCAGGACATCACCCAGGGCCATGTGCAGGTGCGGGTGGTCGAGGCAGTGCTGGGGGATGTGCGCGTGGAGGGCGCGAAGCATTCCAATCCTGAGTACATGCGTCGGCAGGTGCGTTTGCCGCCTGGTGCGCGCATTGACACCTCCAAGGTCGGGAAAGACATCGCCTGGCTCAATGAAAACCCGGTCCGCAAGGTGAACGTCGTGTATGAGAAAAGCTCCAGGGAAGGGGCTAGCGACATCATTTTGAAGACCACCGAGGTCAATCCTTTCCAGGCCTATGCGGGGTATGCCAACTCAGGACTCGAAGCCACGGGTTTGAACGAGATCTCGGCGGGCTTCAACTGGTACCAAGTGCTCGGCTCGGAGCAGACGCTCTCTTATCAGTTCTCCGGCAACCAGGAGCTGGACGCGCTCAAGGCACACGCCCTGGTCTGGGGTGTGCCGCTGCCCTGGAGGCACCGGCTTCAGTTCATCGGTGTGACGGCTGAAAACGCGGTGCAGGCAGGGGTTCCCGGCAGCACGCTGGGCATCAACGGCCGCAGCCGCCAACTCACGGCCGCCTACTCCATCCCCCTGCACAGTGCCTGGAGCAAAATCCGCCCCCGGCTGACCTTTGCCGCCGACTACAAAAACACGACCTCGGACATCCTCTTCGGCGGCCAGAATTTGGCCAACAGCGACGCGCAGGTCATGCAGTTTCGCGGTGGATTCGACATCATCGCCGCCGACAAGCTCGGCTACACACGCCTCGCCATGTCTGCCGTTTACAGTCCGGGAAACCTGTTCTCCCGAAACACCTACGCGGCCTTTGATCAGCTCCGGGCGGCCTCCCAGGTCGAGTATTGGTATGCCGTGGCCGATCTGGAGCGGTTGCTGCGGCTGCCCAAGGGATTTTCCATCGCCATGCATGTGTCCGGCCAGTATTCCAGAGACCGACTGCTGCCCACCGAGCAGACACTCGCAGGCGGCTACCGCACCGTGCGCGGCTACGCGGAAAATGCAGCGCGTGGGGACTCCGGCATCCGGGGCAGCTTGGAATTCAACCTGCCTGCCCTGCATTTCTCCAAATGGGGCGGTGACGAGGAAGATAGCCTGAACACCTTTGCCTTTTACGACGGTGCCTACCTCACCAGTGTGGGGGATTTTGCCTCCGAGCCGGATCAGAACCTCCACAGCGCCGGTCTGGGGCTGCGCTACAATGTGGGCGATCACTTTGACCTCCGTCTGGCCTATGGCTGGACTCTGAGCCACTCAGGACTCGCGAACGTGCCGGACGGTCGTCTGCATTTTGGCATGAACATGCGGTATTGAACCGCCGCAGATTTTTTTCGCCTCCTCATTTCCACTCCATGCAAAAGAAGAAGCTCGGCAGCCTCAAGTTCGCGCTCAAGCTGCTGCCTGCGGTGCTGTTGCTCGTGCTCGGACTCAGTCACACCCGGCTGGGCCAGGAACTCGAACATCTCACGCTGGACTGGCGCTTCCAGGCGCGTGCGAAGTCAGACCCGCCCGCGCATCCAAAGGTGCTGGTTGTTGGCATTGATGAGGATGCGCTGGCCCGCTTTGGCCGCTGGCCCTGGCCGCGCTCCGTGCATTCCGCGCTCGTCGCACTGCTCCTTAATCGTCCACCAGCCACCGTGGCCTTTGATCTGCTCTTTACCGAGCCCAGTGAAGATCCCGCCATCGACCGGCAGTTAGGAGACTCGCTGGTGCTTCTGCCTTCCGTCATCACCGCCGCCTTCGCTGAGACGCTCGATCACGTCCCGCGCCACACCTCCGAATACGCGGCCAACACCAAGGCCATCACCCGCATCAAAGGCGATCCAGCGAAGCTCATCGGCAACGACACCGGGCTGCTGCCCGTGCAGATCATCGCCGAGAGCTCGCACGCGGGCTTTGTGAACTCCCCTCCCGAATCGGACGGCGTGCGTCGTCGTCTGCCATTGATCGTTCGTTGCGGGCGCGGTGTTTTCCCAAGTCTCGCGCTGCAGTCTCTGCTACTAAGCGAAAAACTCGACACCGACGCCGTGGAAGTCTTCCTCGGCAGTCATGTTCGCGTCACTGGAAAAAAACAGACATGGGACATCCCCGTCGATGAGCACGGGCAGATGACCATCAACTACCGCCGCCCGGACAGCTTTCCCTTCTTCCCCTATGCCGGACTGGTGGCCCAATTACAGATGCATCAGGGCAGGGAATGGCCCGCGACATTCCCAGCGGTGCAAGATCAGATACTTCTCATCGGTCAGTCCGCCGCTGGCCTCTCCGATCTCGGTCCCACGCCTCATGGTCCGCAGACACCGCTGGTCATGATCCATGCCAATGCGCTGAGCAACATCCTCAGCGGGGATTACATCCGCCATCCCGTGCTGTGGCACATCATTGGTGGGTGGGTGCTCCTTGGTCTGCTCACCAGCCTCTTGCTGCGTCATGGCTCCATCACCGTTTCTGTCCTGGTGCCCCTTGTTCTCATCGGTTCCTACGTTTTCGCCGCTTTTTATGTCTTCCAGCAGGAAAGCCTGCATCTCCCGCTCGTCTGGCCCGTGCTGGGCTTCATTCTCGTCGAAGGCGGTTCTATCCTGCACCGTTTGGTCATCGAACTGCGCGCCAAAAGTCGCATCACAGGCATATTTGGCACCTATGTGTCACCTGATGTCGTCAAGCAGATGATCGCTTCCGGTGAGGAGCCTAAGCTCGGGGGGCATCAGACCGAGATAACTGCCTTTTTCAGCGACATCGCGGGCTTCTCCTCCTTCGCCGAAAAACTCACGCCCGAGCGTCTCGTCCGCCTGATGAATGACTACCTCAGTGAGATGACCGACATCCTTCAAGACAATGGAGGCACGCTCGATAAATTTATCGGCGATGCTATTGTCGGCATGTTTGGTGCACCCTACTATTTCGAAGGTCATGCCTACCACGCCTGCCGTGCGGCCTTGCTGATGCAGCAGCGCCAACTCGAGCTGCGTGAGAAATGGCGCAAAGAAGGCGGCTGGCCGGACATCGTCTTCGAAATGCAGACCCGCATCGGCCTCAACTCCGGCCAAGCCATCATCGGCAACATGGGTTCTCGCCGCCGCTTTAACTACACCATGATGGGAGACACTGTAAACCTCGCCGCCCGCAGCGAGAGCGGCGCGAAGAGCTACGGCGTTTATACCATGATCACCAGCGAGACGAAGACGCTCTCGCAGAGCTTCAAGGATGACATCACCTTCCGCTTCCTTGACCGCATCGTCGTCAAAGGCCGCAGCCAGCCTGTGGAAATGTACGAGCTTGTCGGTTTCGATAACGAGATGACCCCCGAGATCCAGGAGTGCCTCTCCCTTCACAAGCGTGGCATGGAGCGCTACCTAGCCCAGGACTGGGATGGCGCTGCTGCCCTCTTTCAACGTTCCGCCACGCGAGAAATCCATCAGGGCTCGAATCCCTCCCTCGTCATGCTCCAACGCTGCGCCGCTCTCAAAAACGACCCGCCGCCTGCGGACTGGGACGGCGTGTATGTGATGAAGACGAAGTGACCCGCCGCACGCCCGGCACTTGCAAAACCCGCCCGGCTGTGGTTTCTACGGTGCTCATGTCTGCAAACCTCCTTATTTATCTCGATGGCAAGATCGTCCCGGAATCCGAGGCGAAAATCTCCGTGTTTGATCACGGCCTGCTGTATGGCGACGGAGTGTTTGAGGGCATCCGCATCTACAACGGCCGGGTGTTCCGCCTGACCGAGCATTTGAAGCGTTTGTATGATTGCGCTCGCGCGATCTGTCTGACCATCCCGATCAGCTTCGAGGAGATGGAGAAGGCCACCCTGGAAACAGTCGCAGCGAACAAGCTGCGCGACGGGTACATCCGCCTCGTCATCACGCGTGGCGTCGGCTCCCTCGGTTTGAATCCTTACCAATGCCCCAAGGCCAGCGTCATCATCATCGCCAGCACCATCGCCCTGTATCCGCAAGAGCGTTATGAAAAGGGGCTGAACCTCATCACCTGCGGCACCCGCCGTCCGAACTCCGCCGCGCTCAGCCCTCAGGTAAAGAGCCTGAACTACCTGAACAACATCATGGCGAAGATCGAGTGTCTTCAGGCTGGCTGCGACGAGGGCATCATGCTTAACGACCAGGGGCTCGTGGCGGAGTGCACGGGAGATAATCTGTTCATCGTGAAAAACGGCAAGGTCAGCACTCCGCCGATCTCCTCCGGCGCTCTTGACGGCATCACCCGTCGCGCGGTGATCGAAATCCTGGCTGAGATGGGCATTCCCTGCGCCGAGGTGCCGATGACTCGGTTTGACATTTACACGGCGGACGAATGCTTCCTCACGGGCACCGCCGCCGAGGTCATCGCCGCTGTGCAGTATGACCGCCGTCCGATTGGCGATGGTACACCCGGCAAGCTCACCAACGATTTGATCGTGCGCTTCAAGGCGCTGGCCAACAGCACTGGTACGCCTGTGACCTACGCCTGATCCGGTCATTTTTGACCCAATTGTTACTGGAAAACTGGCTCGAACTTTGCAGCCTCACGCCGCATGATTCTTTCGCGCCCCCTTGCCATCCTGCTGACATCGTTTGCGGTCATGGGCATCAGCAGTTGTTCCACCACTCCCGGCTCAGCTTCGACGCAGCCGACTGACAATCGTTCCTGGTGGGCGGGAGACGGCGTGGAGGGGAAGCCGAGGATCGTCATCAATCTGACCGAGCAGCGCCTGCGTTACTTCAAAGGGGACAAGCTCGTTGGCGTTTCGCCGATCTCCTCAGGGCGTGAGGGCAACGCCACGCTCAATGGCAAATTCCGCATCCTCGACAAAGACATCGACCATCGCTCCTCTCTCTACGGCTGCTACGCGGACGAGTCAGGAAACATGGTGGTGGAGGACGTCGATTCCCGTCGTGATCCGCGACCACCCGGCGCGAAGTTTGTCGGGGCGCGGATGCGCTACTTCATGCGCATCGTCGGTGGCATCGGCATGCATGAAGGCTATTTACCCGGCTATCCGGCCTCTCATGGCTGCATCCGCCTGCCCACGAAAATGGCGGCGATTTTCTTTGAGCACACCCCTCAAGGCACGCCGGTGGAGGTCATTGGGGCTGGTTCGTTGGCAGTGACCGAGGAGGCTATTCCGCTCGGCGAGCAGCCAATCGCTGCCGCTCCGCCGCCTGAGACACGCGCGCCAATCGAGCCACGACGGCTGGAAATCCCTGACAGGAGCGTCGTCAATGTGGCCATGAAACCTGCGGAACCGGACAGTTCATCCAGAGTGACCATACGCCGCGCCATCCTGTCAGAGGGGCTGCCGCCCGTCCCCAAGCGTCGTCTCTGGCAGAAACGCCCACCGCCCGGCACCACGCTTTATTTGGAATAAGCGGATCTTAGCGTTCCAGAAGCCCCTTTTTGCGCACCACCGGTCTTTTAGGCTGTAGGAAACCATATGGATTGTCCGGCCAGAAAGCGCCATCTTCGATCCATTCAAACAACGTGCTGATCTGGCCTTCCGTCAGCAGCGGACCTCCAGCCACCGGCGGATGCGCGCCACCAGACACCACAGAAGTCAGCAAAACACTCGCCCACGGGTCACCCGGGATGACATAGGGGCGGTCACGTTTGCGCGGCGCATGCAGGCCGCTGCGCTGAACCAGTGAAAGACCAGCGGGAGGCTGCTTGCCGCGATGACAGGCCAAGCAGCGAGTCTCCAGCACCGGTTTCACATACATCATGAAGTAATCATGCTCCGCTAGGGCCACGACAGGTCTCTCCGGCCCTGTCTGACGTGCGCAAGCCGTCAGCAGCAGCGCGGCCAAACCCCAAATGATGGCGATCCTTTTCATGTGCGCGATACTGGCCCGTTGACCCGGCTTTGTGACAAGAAATGATCACAAACCTCCCGGAGTGAGAAGACAGAGGTGAAAGGTGAGAAGTGTCATCTGTGGCAGCACCACTTCTGACATCTGACGTTTAACGTCTCACTCGTGCCTTCATGGGCTTTTTAAAGGCCTCACTTCATCACCCTCGCCCTGGGCACGCTCATCAGATTGATCGAGGTCGCTGGCCGCAAAACCTCTGTGGAGGGCGCTGCCTGCGTCGGCATCTCTGCCCGCCGCACTTCGACAATCGGCAGGTTCCGTGTGGCCAGTGGCAGCTCGGCGCGGCGCAGTTCCTCGCCTGGCAGTGGCTGTGCTCTGGCCGGGGTCGGCAGCTCCGCCCGTCTCACCTCTTCGCCTTGCGCGGCGACCACCGTCGGAGCTGAGTAATGCTTCACGGCCGCGCTGATCGCTGTCGAGCGCTCGGGAGCCAAGTCCATCGCCGTTTTGTAGATCTGGCGCACCAGTGCCGGGTCGGCATTGAC
>CAXNGR010000239.1:0-6442 GCA_964201265.1 Verrucomicrobiaceae bacterium | reverse complement strand
TGCCGGGCAGATCACCGCCTGCATGCGGCTGGCCGGAGCCATCGCAGGTGTGAACGGCGGCTTCTTCACGCCACAATTCACCCCGATGGGCCTCATGATTGCGGATGGAAAGCCCACCGGTGCTTGGCAGTCCAACAAGCTGCTCACCGGAGCCGTCGTCGTGCGCCATTCTCCCCAGCTTCTTTGGAACACCGAGGTCCGTGAATCCCGCAGCGCCCGCGACTTGATCCAGGCCGGACCGCGTTTGGTCGATTCCGGTCGTCCCGTGGCGAGTCTGGAGCGCAGCAAGCACGTTCCGCGCACCTTCATCGCCACGGATGGATCGCATCGCTGGATCTTCGGTCTCGCCCGCCACACCAGCCTTGGCGAACTCGCCGAAATTCTCGCCACCCCCGTGCTTCTGCCAGGTTTCAAGATACATCGCGCCCTCAATCTCGACGGCGGCCGCTCCTCCGCGATTTACTACCGCACCGCCGACGGCCGCGAGCAATCCGCCACCGGCTGGAGCACCGTGAGGAACTACCTCGGCATCGTGCCGCGCTGACTGAACGTTTGCGATGGTTGACCATGGTTCTTCCAAACCAAGAACATCGAACCTTTAACCTCTAACTTTTAACTCTTAACAGTTCTCCATGTCCCCTTCCTCCAAAGCATTCCTCCTCGACCTGCTCTCCACGCCGAGCCCAACCGGCTTTGAAGCACGCGGCCAGCGCAAGTGGGCGGCGTACACGCGTAAGTTTGCCGACCGGGTGGAAAGCGACGCCTATGGCAACGCCTGGGCCACGCTGGATGGCGGCACGCATGGACGCCGCATCATGTTCGAGGCCCATGCCGACGAAATCGGCTACATGGTCCGGCACATCTCGGCGAGCGGCTTCATCTACGTCGATCGCATCGGCGGCAGCGATGTCGCCACCGCCCGTGGCCGCCGCGTGGACATCTTTGGCGACAACGGCACCGTGCGCGGCGTCATCGGCAACATCGCCATGCACATCCGCGACCGTGAGGATGAGAAAGTGCCGAAGGCGCATGAACTCGTCATCGACATCGGCGCTTCGAGCGATCAGGAAGTCGCCAAGGCTGGCATCCGTGTCGGTCATCCTGCCGTCTATGCCGATGGGGTCGAAGAACTCGGCTCGGACAAGCTCTGCGGTCGTGCCTTGGACAACCGCATCGGCGGGTTCATCATCGCCGAGGTCATGGCCCGGCTCAGCAAGCGCAAAACACGCCTGCCTTCGACGGTTTACGCCGTAAATGCGGTTCAGGAGGAGATCGGCGGCAACGGCGCACGCATGATCGCCCACCGCCTCATGCCAGATGTCGCCATCGTGCTCGATGTCACGCACGCCACCGACACGCCGCAGGTCGATCAAAAACTGCACGGTACCGTGCTCCTCGGCGGCGGCCCCACGCTCACGCACGGCGCGGCCAACCATGTCGAGGTCGTCCAGCGCCTCATCGAAGTGGCCGACAAAGCCGGGATACCTGTCCAGCACGAGGCCACCTCCCGCACCACAGGCACCGACACCAACGTCATCTTCACCCAGCAAAGCGGCATCCCCAGCGCCCTCGTCTCCCTGCCCCTGCGCTACATGCACAGCGTCGTCGAAATGGCCCACCTCGACGATGTCGAGCACACCATCCAGCTCCTCACCGCCTTTGCCGAGAGTGTGAAGGCCAAGGATGAGTTCCGGGTGAAGGTGTAGGCGCGTTTGCCAGAACGCGGACAAGACAGGCTTCACGCCGCCTTCTTGAAATCTGATAACCGCACGTGTTTGTCCACATAAGCGATCAGTTGCTGAAGGCCCGTTTTGCCGAGCTGCTTGAGGCCCTGATAAACACCCATGTCCACCGACATGATCTTCCCGAACTGTCCGGCTTCAATGTCTTCACGAACCCGATTATCGAGCAGCAATGCCATGAAGATCTGGCGCAGTTCCCGGACCTTCGTCGAATCGACATCTTCAGTTGCCAGAAAGCGGTCAAACTCTTCTGCCGCGAGTTGCTCGCGCGTCGCGATGCTAGAATTGATACCGAAGACCACCTGCACGATCTCCCTCAGCGAAGGCTCGCGGTCGGTGCGGTAGAGTTCGCGAAGTTTGTCGAGGTTCCAGAAGTCGTCCGGCTTGTCGAGCAGGGTCTTCTTCACGAATTCCTCCACACCGGTCCAGTCCTCCGAATCCAGTGCCTGTCGTAGGACCGCATGACTTTCAGCGGCCGCCTTGGCCTGCGCCGCGAAGCGCTCTCGATACATTTCGCGATCCACACGCATCCCGTCCTGGCCGATCGGTGACTGCACCACATTCTTCATGGGGTCAGGATTCGTGTTGGTGAAGTCGTCTTCGCCACCACCACCGCCGCCTTCTCCTTCACCTTCGCCGGTCTTCGGCAGGTTCAGCTTCTTGTCGTAGTTGAACTCCTTCTCGAAGTACTCGCAGTTGGCAAAGAAGTCGAAGAGGGCGAATCCGGCCTTTGGCTTCTCGACCTTGATCGCTCCGTCCTCGTGCTTGAAGGCGAAAAGACGCGTGCCGCGCCCTTTGATCTGGATGAAGTCCGTGGGGGAGAAGATCGGACGCGCCAGCGCCACGTTCAGCACGTCCTCGCAGTCGTAGCCGGTGGTCATCATGCCGACGGTCACGCAGACACGGGTGCGGCTGGTGTTGTAGTCGCGGAAGTCATCCCGCTTCCACCGGGACTTGCCGTTCAGGTTGTTGTTGGCGAAGTCGATGGTCATCTGCTGCGCCCCAGGAATGTCCGAGGTCACCTGCACGGCGAAGGATGAGCCTGCGCCATACGCCTCCGGCCAGCGGAGCGTGGCTTCATCATTGAGCAGCTTCACCAGCTTCGTCGCATGTCGGCGGCTCACGGCAAAGAGGATCGTCTTGCCCACTTCATCGGTGATCGGATCACGCCACGCGTTGTCGAGAAAGCAGCGGACGAAACTCAGGTTCGTTTCGTCGGAGAAGAACTTCTTCTCGTAGTCGCGCTTGGTGAAGACCAGTTCCACCTCGTTGCCGTCTTCATCCGGTGCCTGCTTCACGGCGAAGCCATCCTTGGAAAGCATCGCCGTGGTGATCTCCGTACGCGCATCCAGCGCGACGGGATTTACGAGATACGGCGGCTCATGCCGTACGGCATCCAGCAGGCTGAAACGGAAAGTCGGCTTGCCGTCGCCGCAGCCAAAGGTGTGGTAGGTGTCCAGCAGGATGCGCTTCTCCAGCGCACGCGGGTCTTCCTGCCCCAGTTCCTGCTCGTTCACGCCTTTCAGGTAGTCGCGTGGTGTCGCGGTGAGTCCCAGCTTGGCTCCCACGAAGTATTCAAAGATCGCCCGGTGGTTGCCACTGATCGTGCGGTGCGCTTCATCGCTGATGATGAGCTGGAAATCCGTCGGCGCGAAGTCGCTGAGGTAGCGGTTGCGTGCGCTGAGGCTTTGGATCGTCGTCACCACCACATCCGCGCTCTTCCAGTCGTTGCGCTTCTGCTTGTAGATCACCGTCTTGATGCCGTCCGGGCCGAGGTAGGCGTTGAAGTGCTTCCAGGCCTGCGTTTCCAGTTCCAGCCGGTCCACGAGGAAAAGCACGCGCGTCGCGTTGTTCGTGCGGAGGAAGAGCTTGGTGATCGCGGCGCTCAGCAGCGTTTTGCCCGTGCCCGTGGCCATCTCAAAGAGGAAACGCCATCCGTTGCTCACAGCGGCTTGTTGCAGCGCCTGGGCTGCCGCGACCTGATAATCCCGCAGCAGGCGGATCTTCTGGTTCACCATCGCCAGCACCCGCTCCTCGGGCGAGTAGCCCAGCCACTTGGGATCTTGGGAAACGGCGATGTAGTTCTCATCGACCACCGCAGCCGCCAAGTTGGCCGCGTCCGGCTTCCACTTCGCCGCCTTTCCCAGCTCCGCCAGCGGCAGAAAACGGGAAACCCGCACCGGGTTCCCCTGCCGCAGGTTCCAGTAGTAATGGACGAGCCCGTTGCTCAGGAAGATGTGCGCCACGCCCAGGCTCTCTGCGTAGCTGCGGGCCTGCTCCTTGGCGGTCAGCGGGTCGATGCTCTCCTTCTTGGCCTCCACCACCGCCACGGGTTTGTCGTCCGTGTTCAGCAGCACGTAGTCCACAAAACCTCCCGGCACCTTGTCAAAGTCCGCCCCCATGTCCTCGTGCGGCGAATAGACCTTCTTGGTCACCCGTTGCTCGCAGATCACGCTCACCTGTCCGTTCGCATCCGGGGTGAAGCACCAGCCCGCCGCTTCGAGCAGCTTGTTGATCGTGATGCGGGCCTGGGATTCGGAGGGCATGGCGAAAATTTTACTTCAACCGCGCCATGTACTCCGCAAAATCATCATTCACCAGAACCTTCGGGCAGTAAAAACCGTTGGCTCGCATTTTCTGGATGGCATCGAGACACTCATCAGCGCTCATCCAGCTCTGTGAACAGGCCATCTGCAGCAGGCCCAGGGTGCCGACAGGCATCATTCCCAGCGCCCGGGCTACTTGGCGTCCCAGTCGCTCATCAATCGCCGGCACCCATTGCCTTTCCAGGCACAGTGCCAGCACAGACATCTCCCCTGCATCCAGCCCGTCTGGCAGGCTCGCTTGTTCCACCTTGGGCAGGCAGGGCAGTGGTTCACGGACCATCTGAAAATGGTCGGACAGAAACTTGCCATAAAAGCCCGGATCATCCCCCTGGAGTTCAGCCTCGACCTCCGCTGTCACCACCAGCGGCCTCGTGGCTTTGATTTTCAGGACAAGAGAGGTCAGGCCGCCACGCAGTCCCAGATTCAGGACGACGGAGGCATCACAGACCAGTGGCGTTTCTTGCTTCATTCGATCATCCATTCTCCTCAGCCAGTCCCAGCACCACACCATCCTGCAGCGTGTCGCCATCATCGGTCAGTGAGACAAGATGCAGGTCCATCTTGGACCGGGCTGCCGAGCACCATTCGGCCACCTTGCCCATCGTTGCCTTCCCATCGAGCCAGAGCTGCGCTGCCAGACGCAGGAGCAGCGGAGGGAGTTGTTCCCGCACCTCCGTCACCCGTGCGCCGGGAGGTTCGATTTCCGCGCGTGGGGCTTTTTGGAAGAACCGGTCCTTTTCTGGATAGGTGAGCACCTGCCAGGGAGACTGGCTCAGCCGGTAAAACATGGCCTCATAAGAGACGCCAAATGCCTCCACGGCGGCCAGAAAGCCGGTTTTCGTCTTCAGAGACTCACGGTCGGCACTCACCAGCGCCTGGATGCGCCCCGCAGGCATCAGCAGCTCGGCAGCGAAGCGGTTGGCCTCCTTTTCGTGAGGATCGCTGCGCGTCGCCATCACCGAAACGGCCGAGTCCTCCTCTCCCCGCAGGTGGAAAAGCAGGTGGGCCATTTCGTGGCAGAGCGTGAAGAGCTTCACCCGCTCCGGCATGTCCTTGTTGATGAAGATCACGCTGAAATCCGCCTGATGGGAAAGACCGGAGATTTTGGGTGGGAGCTTCCACTCAAAGACCTGCACGTTCTGCTCGGCCAGCGCCTCTCGCAGTTCGCCATACGTCACCTTGTCATTCAGCCGCAGGCAGTCCCGCACCATCCGGGCCTGGCTTGCCAGCCCCTCCTCGCTGTATTCGAGGACCAGGGGGAAGCGGGCGGGCACCTTGCCGGCCCGTTCCCACACATCGTAAAGGTGGTGGATCTGCTGGGCCGCATCGTTGAGCGCCTCGCCAAAGCAGGTTTTGTCATCCGCACCGCGGGCTGCCTGGCTGCGCGGCTGAAAGCTCACTACCCGCTTGGCATTCTGAAGGTAAAAGGGGCTCACGCCAAACATCCGGCTCAGCTCCCAAAACTGCACGCTGTCCGGTTTTCGCTCCCCTTTTTCCCACTTGGAAACGAGCGACGGCGACACGCCGAGGCGCGAAGCCACCTCTTTCTGGCTCTTGCCGAGACGCTCACGGACCGTGGTTAGATGGAGGGCGAAAGGTTCCATGGGGAGGGTTTTTGTCATTTATGAACGAATAAAAAGCCTATTCAGCGAAAAAAGCAATACTTCAATCCAGCTAATGGACAAAGCAGGGCGGATATGGCGATGAAGGCCCCCGATGCATCAAAGTCGGCGTTTCATGCCCCTCGTCCTCCACACCAGGTCCAGCACGCGTTGGATATTCGCCTCAGATCATGATCAGGCTGGCATGAGTTCAGGGCTGCTGACGTTGCATGGCTCTCAGGACTTCCCGGAGGCGTTGATCGAAATCACTGAAACTCGGCATCTCCTTCATCTCGGTTCTCAGGGCATCCACCACGCCTTCGCCCACCAGATCGGCTAGGTCAGCCAAACTTTGGCCGCGTTCCGTGAGAAGCGCCTCCAACTGCTCCTTGGCCGGTTCGGGTGCGTTGTCATTGCCAGAAAGGCTTTCTTCCAAGGCGGCACAGTTCTGGTAGGCATTCGACTTGAGCGCACAGATCAGCCAGGCCTCGCT
>CAXNGR010000238.1:0-6444 GCA_964201265.1 Verrucomicrobiaceae bacterium | reverse complement strand
ACACGGATTCCGGCGAGCCGTAACGCGGAAGCTGGAACATGGACGCCTGCTGATCGACACGGCCGCTGATCGTGGTGCAGGCGCATTTGAAGCCAGCCTCGCGAACCAGCAGCATGGACTCACGATTGTAATCATCCGCGCCGCCGTTCGGGTAAGCGAAAGAGACCGGCAGGTCGCCCGTCTCGGCGAGGATGCGGTCGCGGCAGGTAGAAATCTCCGCGCGCATCGCCATCGAGTCACAGCGGGACAGGATTGGGTGCGTGTGCGTGTGGCCGCCGATGTCCACATGGCCGCTGAAGGACATGTCACAGGCCATGTCCCAGGTCAGCGGGCGCATGGGCACAGGCAGGTCGGCCAGCGTCGGCGGAGCGACTTCGAGCGCCTGCTCCAGACGGTCCACCTCGCCAAGCAGGTCGGTGTCTGGCAATTCTTTCATCTCCGGCATCAACCGCACCAGAGATTGCTGGCGCAATTCGCGCGTGCCGAGGAAAAGGCGCAGATTTCGACCGTTGATCCTCCAGTCGATCATCTGCTTCCGCGTGCGGCCCAGCGCCAGATCGACCCGCTGAAACCACAGCATGTCCTCCCCATCCAGGAAAGCGGTGGTCACGAACACCGTCGCGTGCAGATCGAATTTCTTCAGGATGGGATAGGCCAAGTCGTGATTCGAGGCATAGCCGTCGTCGAAGGTGATCACGACGGAGTTTTCCGGCAAGGTCTGGTTTTTTGCGCGTGCTTCAATGAGGTCGGCCAAAGAAATGACCTTGTAATCTGCCGCCAGGAGGGCGCACACACTTTGAAACACCTCTACCGGCAGGTGCAGCGTCCAGTCGAGGATACCCGGATCGCCCGTGTTCTCGCAGAGTCCATGGAAAGTCAAAATCGTGGCTTCTTTGGCACGACGCGTCCGCGCAAAGGACGCAAGACCGCTGCCGATGAGGGCGGCGGCTTTGATGGCGCGCGATTGAAAGACGTGCGGCATGGAATAATGGGCGGCTGGGTGGGATCAAGCGCTGCCAGGATGACAGAAACCCAATCCAGTTATGGAAATTGCTAAATTGCGACGAACCACGACATTTTAGAAGCCAACCCGTTAACTTCAATAAAATAATCATAATTACTGTATTAATTTACAGAGATTTTACCTTCCGGCCAAATCCGCCAAAAAAGCAGGGCCGGAGGGGTGACCTCCGGCCCTGACGAATGGAAATAGGGTGAACCAGGATTTTCAGCTCAAAGCGGCCTGATCCAGATATTGCGGACACGCACCGGCGGCTCGTTTTTGTGATCTTGGATGCGGATCGGGGCCAGTTCTGGGAACTCGCCGCTGTAGTCGGTGATGTTCTTGTGCTTCGTCGGTCCCATGATCTTCGTGTGGTTCTGCACGCAGATGCCGTTCACGAAGGTCGTGATGTAGGCCGGTTCCACCACCTTGCCGCCTTCCAGCTTCGGGGCGGTGAAGACGATGTCATATACCTGCCACTGACCGGCGGGGCGCACGGCGTTCACCAGCGGGGGGGTCTGGCCGTAAACACCGCCCGTCATGCCGTCGGCGTAGGTGGGGTTGTTGTCGCAGTCCAGCATCTGGGACTCATAGCGGTCCATGAAAAACACGCCCGCATTTCCCTTTTTCTGCGAATTGCCCTTCGTGTGCGGCTCACTCATCCACTCCAGATGGAGCTGGCAGCTTGCGAACTCCTGTTTCGTCCAGCAGTCGCCGCCGGAGATCATGAGCACGCCGCTGTCGATCTGCCAGGGGCAGGGCATCATCTTGCCGGTTTCCTTGCCCTTGGCGTCTTTTTCCTTGGCATGGAGGGCGTCCGTGCTGGTGCCGTCAAAGATGACGATCGCGTCCGAAGGCGGAGCGCCGGGCTTTTCACCAGGGGCCACGGCGTTCGGACGGGGGCGGTCGATGTCATGCACCTTCCATTGCGTGCCCGGAATGACTGGCGTGTCCGAATAGCCAATGGCAGAGGGTTTTTCAGCGGCAGGAGCGGCTGGTTTTGGATCTGCGGCCAGAGCGGCAAGGCCCGTGAGCGCGAAAGCAAGAGTGGGAACGATGGTTTTCATGAGGGAAGCAGCAAACGGCCCGCCATAGACCATGTTGCAGCCCAAGTCATTTGAACTTCGGGTAAAAACAGGTTGCCTATTCCTCAGAAGGGCGGAATATGTCTGCCCATCAAATCGCGGGATGGAGCAGCCCGGTAGCTCGTCAGGCTCATAACCTGAAGGTCGTTGGTTCAAATCCAACTCCCGCAACCAATTTCAAAGCCCTGTAGATCAACGATTTACAGGGTTTTTTGTTGGTGAAAATCAAGCTGCCTGGACCAGTGGCGGGATGGCTTGGTAGCTTTTGGCGTTTGCCAAACTCGCCTCCTCCAGATCAAAGTCGCGTTGCAGCCCCAGCCATAAATCCGCCGAGGTACCAAGAGCACGCGCCAGACGCAGGGCGGTATCCGCCGAGATGCCGCGCCGTCCTTTAATAATGTCGGTGATCCGGCTGTGCGGCAGAGCACAAGCGATGGCGAGACGATACTGGCTGATGCCGAGCGGCTTCAGGAAGTCTTCCAGCAGCACTTCACCGGGATGGATGTTTTTCAGGCGTTTCATGGTGGTCTAGTGGTAATCGACTATCTCCACGCCCTCCGCGTGATGGTCTGCCGTCCAGTGGAAGCAGATGCGCCATTGGTCATTCACGCGAATGCTCCACTGGCCTTTCCGTCTTCCCTTCAACGGCTCCAGACGGTTGGCGGGCGGAATGCGCAGGTCTTGCAGGGCAGCAGCGTTGTTCAGCAAGCGCAGCTTCCGCCGCGCCACGTCCTGAATGTCGGACGGTAGGCGTCGGCTCCGCGTGCCCTGCCAGATTTTTTCTGTCTCCTCACATGAGAAACTGCGAATCACAGTCCAACATTAACGAAATTCAGAAATAAAACAAGCGCGGCAATTTTTGCTTCAACTTTGCCCTTCCACCTCAAAATAATCATCCTCCGCGATGTCTGGGATGCCGACGACGAGGACGCGCATTTTGCCACGGGCACCGTGGACGACGCCGGGCGGGATGTGGACGAGGGAACCTTTGCTGACGGGCTGCTCGACGCCGTCGAGCATGACGGAGCCGCCGCCTTCAAGGACGTAGTAGAGCTCGGTGGAGCGTTGGTGGTAGTGGAGTTTCGCGCCGTCGATGTCCACGGCATGCGCCCAGGCGGCGGGGTTCAAATCGGCGTCTTCACGGCTGATCAGTCGGTCCCGCCAGCCGCAGGTGCTGCGCTCACGCGGCGTGTGGCCTTCATGACGGATGAGCAGCGGGCCGGAAGGGGACATGGGCGTGTTTACTTCCTGGGTTGATGCGTTTTGATCTCCTCAATGAGGTGGGCGAAGTCGCCTTTCTCACAAAGCCGGACGAAGCCCTCGGTGAAGCGTTTCAGCTCATCCCAGACGCTGCGGATGTGCTCCGCCTCTTCATGGGTGATGCGGTTGTCTGACGCGGCCTTGCTGATGGCGGTGAGCAGATCGGCGAACTGCTGCACGATCTCCTGGGTAGCGGGCATGAGCTCCATGCCGCGCGGGCCGCCGCCGGAGGGATTCTGCACAAAGACGCCGTTCGCCTTGTGGCAGAGCCACTGCATGATCTGCGGATCACGGGTGATCTCATAGAGCTGGCGCACGCGGTCGAGCGGATTGGCCGTGCCGCTGCCCTGCATCTCGTCCGGCTGGGACCATTTGTAGGCGAGGGAAAGAGAGACACCCATCTGCGCAGCCACTTCTTTGAAGCTGGTGCGCTCGACGGCCTTGCTGATCACTTCATGCGAGTCCATGCGCGATCTGTTTCCGAGGCGGGGCACTTTGGCAAGCGGCATGATTGGGAGGATTTCTGAGCCAGTCATGCGCCACAGGTTCCACTTTTGGCGCGGAATTCTCCTTGTTTGAGGCGATGGCCGCGACGTAAGCTCTGGCCCTTATGAAAAAAATCCACCTTCTCCTCCTCGCGGCGGTCTCCTTCATTCTGACCTCCTGCCTTGAAATCAAATCCACCCTGATCGTCAGCAAGGACGGCACCGCCACCATTGAGGAGAGCGTTCTTCTTGGTGCCCAGCTCGCGGCCATGATGCAGGCCGGTGGCGGCCAGGGCGACCAGCTCAAGGGCCTGGTGATGGACAAGGCGAAGGCCGAGGAACGCGCCAAGAAGCTCGGTGAGGGCGTGACCGTGAAGTCCCACGAGGAAGTGAAGTCTCCCGATGGCAAGAGCGGCGTGAAGGTCGTCTTCGCCGTGGCGGATCTCGCGAAGCTGAAATATGTGCCCTTTGAGCCGGAGCAGGAAGGCAAGCCGGCCTCCAAATCAGAGGCGATGACCTTCGCGCTGAGCGGTTCCACCCTCACGATCACCAACCCGGAAGCTGATAAGAAAAAAGGCGGCGACATCGAAAAGCCGAAGAAAAGCGCCGAAGAACTCGCCCAGATGAAAGCCCAGATGGGCATGATGAAGCCGATGTTTGCCGGCATGCGCATGGCGGTGGAGCTCAAGGGCGCGGGCGGCATCGCCAGCTCCGACGCTACGCATCAGAGCGACGGCACCATCAGCTACCTCGACATCCAGTTCGACAAGCTCATGGACAACACGGACGCGTTCATGGAAGTCATGGAATCCGGCGAAGGCGGCATGAGCATGAGCGAGGCCGCGACGAAATTCAGCAAGGTCGAAGGTCTCAAGATCGAGGGCAAAAAGGTGGTCACGGTGGAGCTGAAGTAACTTCGATCGGCTAGCGAAGCCGAACTTTTCAAACCGATTCGACTGCCAGTCGAATCTTCTCGATGGCCGGGGCACGCTGCCCCGGCCATTTCTGTGTGGTGATGGGACAGTTGTTGCGTGCATCGCTTTTTTCGTTTGCCGCGTCGGCTTGACGCCGGACAGTCCTGTTCGCATGATTTCCCAGCTTCTCGATTTCGTCCTCCACGTTGACAAACACCTGCAAACCTTCGCGCAGGACCATGGCACGCTTATTTACGCGCTGCTGTTCGCCATCGTCTTCTGCGAGACCGGATTGGTCATCATGCCATTCCTGCCCGGAGACTCACTGCTGTTCGCCGTCGGTGCGTTAGCGGCGCAGAACTTCGTCCGCATTGAGTACATCATCCCCATGCTGATGTGCGCCGCGATCATTGGCGACAATTTGAACTACTGGATCGGGCGCAAGGCTGGGGGCTGGATCGTGAATCAGCGGTGGTTCAAACGAGACTATCTAGCGAAGACGGAAGCGTTTTTCGTCAAGCACGGCGGCAAAGCCATCATCCTCGCCCGTTTTGTGCCCATCGTGCGCACGTTTGCGCCGTTCACGGCCGGGTTTGGCCGCATGGACTACCGCCGCTTCCTCGGCTACAGCCTCGGTGGTGGCCTGCTATGGGTGCTGAGCTTCACCATCGCCGGCTATTTCCTCGGCAGCATTCCGGTCATCAAAAACAACCTCAAGCTCGTCTTCCTGCTCATCATCGTCGTCTCCGTGCTGCCGATCGTGATCGAGGTGCTGAAGCACAAGGCGGAGGCGCGGCGGGCGAAGGAAAAAAGCGAGAGTTAACAGCCTGTTGCAAAACACAGGAAGGAACGAGTAAGACGTTAAAAGTCAGATGTCAGAGGTGGTGCTGCTGCATGTGACACTTCTCACCTTTCACCTCTGACTTCTAACACTGGGCGATTTTTCAACATGCTGTTAAGGGCGGACCCTCGCCCCAGTGCTCGGATTGAGGTAATACCCCGGATTCCCGCCCACGCCGGGCACATGGACCGGCTGCTGCGAGGTGGGAGCGCCGTAATACGGCTGGTTGGGCAGGTAACCCGGCACTGACGCCCCTGGATACACCGGCACGCCTCCGATGGTCTGATAGCTCTCCACACCACCGGAGGATTGGATCACCGTGCTGCTGCTGCGGGAGCCAAACAGGCCGGATTCGTTGCGCTGATACATGAACTGGTCTGCCGGTGGCATCGCTGTGGGGCCTGAACCGGGCGCGTAACCGCCGCGTGGCACCGGAGGATTTCTGGAAGCAACCTGGCTGCTCACGACCTCCCGCGGCGCGGCGGGTTGCTGCGCTGAAGGGTAGTAATAACTCGATGCGTTCTGCGGGGCTGGCGTTTCGCAGGCAACCAGCGACAGAGCGACCGCGACGGTGAGGCAAATCCTTGTTTTCATCCCCATATCGTATCATGCGCGTCAATCCGGCGGTGGAAAACTTTGCCAGCAAGATCAAACGCGCCACTGTGCGCCGCATGCACCCCGTTGTCGTCCAGCATCCTCTGGCGCAGTGTCATCTCGCGGCCATTCGTGCGGTGGCAACGCCCCCGCATCAGTTCCGCCGTCACTTGAACCTGCTCGCACGCATGCTTTTCCTGGAGGCAACGCGTGAGCTGCCGGTGCAGGAGATCGCGGTGCAGACACCGCTCAGCGAGACCAC
>CAXNGR010000237.1:0-6447 GCA_964201265.1 Verrucomicrobiaceae bacterium | reverse complement strand
AGGAGGCCGGAGCACGGGAGGAAATTTACTTTGATCCGCAGCGCACGACGGCAGGCATCGTGACCTGCGGTGGCCTGTGCCCAGGATTGAACGACATCATCCGCGGTCTCGTGAACCAGTGCCACCTGCAATACGGCATCTCACGCGTCTATGGCTTCCGCTATGGCTACGAGGGGCTGGTGCAGCGCTACGGCCACACGCCCCTTCTGCTCAAGCCCTCTTCCATCGAGCAGGCGCATCATTTTGGCGGCACGCTGCTCGGCAGCTCACGCGGACAGCAGGACATCGGCGAGATGGTGGACACTCTGGAGGACATGAAGGTGGATATTCTCTTCGTCATCGGTGGTGATGGCACGCTGCGCGGCGCGGCGGAGATCGTGAAGGAAATCGAAAGGCGCGGGCTCAAAAAAGCCGTGGTCGGCATCCCGAAGACCATCGACAACGACATCCGCTACCTGGACAAAAGCTTCGGCTTCGAGACCGCCTTCGCGGCGGCGGTGCAGGCCTTGAAATGCGCGTATGTCGAGGCCACCGGCGCGGTGAACGGCGTCGGCCTCGTGAAGCTCATGGGGCGCGATTCCGGCTTCATCGCCTGCTATGCCGCGCTGGCGGGCAGCAACGTCGATTTCGTGCTCATTCCCGAGGTGCCGTTCCAATTGGAAGGCGAAGGCGGCTTCCTCGAATCTCTGAGGCATCGTCTGGCGAAACGTGGCAGCGCCGTGGTCGTCGTGGCGGAGGGAGCCGGGCAGCACCTCATGCAGACGGATGACGCCACCGATGCCAGCGGCAACAAGCGCTACGGCGACATCGGCCCGTTCTTGAAGGACCGCATCAACGCCTTTTTCAAGTCCCGCAAAACCGAGGTGAACCTCAAGTACATCGACCCCAGCTACATCGTGCGCAGCGTGCCTGCGAACGCTCAGGACAACGTGTATTGCTCCCGCCTCGCCCAGTCCGCTGTGCATGCTGCCATGGCGGGGAAGACCAACATGCTCGTGGGGCGCTGGCACGGCTCCTTCGTGCATCTGCCGCTCGAGCTTGTCATCCAGGGCCGCCGCAAGGTCGATCCCACGCAAGAGCTTTGGCGCTCCGTGCTGGAATGCACGGGGCAACCGGCGGTGATGTGAGTTTCGCCGTCATTGACGATCTCAATACGACCCTGGCTTTTATCAATTCGAGGAAGTGATCTGGCATGAGCACGATGGTGCCATGCAACAGCTCATCATCGACAAGCCCTATCGTTTCATCCCGTCCCGCAACAGCCGCTTCTGGAGCACGCTGGTACATCTCTGGCTGCCGGGGCATCTGCGAAAGGCCTATGGGATCGAATCCTGCGAGTGCATCGGTGCGGAACGGCTGCGGGAATCGCTGAAGGCAGGCCATGGCGTGCTGCTGGCGGCGAATCACTGCCGTCCCTGCGATCCCATGGTGATCGCTCGCAGTTTGCGACCGCATGTGCGCTGTGATTTCAGCACCATGGCGAGTTGGCACATCTTCCATCAGAGCCGCATGCAATCCTTCCTGCTGCCACGCATGGGCGGGTTCAGCATGTTTCGCGAAGGCATGGACCGCGAGTCGCTGAATCATGCCACGCAGATTCTCGGCGAGGCACGGCGACCGCTGATCGTGTTCCCGGAAGGCTTCATCACTCGCAGCAACGATCATCTGGCGAACCTGATGGATGGTGTGGCCTTCATGGCGCGGCTGGGAGCCAAGATGGCCGCGAAAATCGACCCGAAACGCAAGGTGGTGATCCATCCGACTTTCCTGCGCTACTTTTTCGAGGGCGATCTCGAAGCCACTCTGCGTCCGGTGCTGAAGGACATCGAAACGAAGCTCACCTGGCAGCCGCAGACGCATCTTTCCATGCGGGAACGCATCGCGAAGCTCGGTGAGGCGCTGCTGTCGCTCAAAGAGATCGAATATCTCGGCACGGCACGCAGCGGATCGCTGGCGGAGCGTCTTGGGACGTTGATCGACCATCTGCTTTCCCCTTTGGAAGCGCATTGGCTCAAAGCGCCGCGCCGTGACAAGGACACCATGGAGCGCATCAAGGCGCTGCGCACCGCCATCGTGCCTGATCTGCACGACGAAACGCTCGCCGAGGCTGACAAAGCCTCACGCTGGCGGCAACTGGCCGATCTTTACCTCGTGCAGCAACTCCACTGCTATCCCGGCAGCTATCTCGACACCTCGGAGTCGCCAGAACGCCTGCTGGAAACCGTGGAGCGCTTTGAAGAAGACCTCACCGATGCAGCCAGGCCACACGCGCCAATGCGGGCCGTCGTGATGATCGGCGAAGCCATCGAAGTCTCGCCCGAGCGACCACGCGGCGTGCCCGCTGATCCTGTCACCCTCGAAATCCGCCAGCGCCTCGAATCGCTCATGTCCGCATCCCTCAGCCATCGCCACTCATGAACCTCACCACCATACTCATCCGTCTCGTCGTCGTCGTGCTGGCTCTCGCCGCCTGGCATTGGACGCAAATCCTCATCGCCCGCAAAACCACGCCGCGTCACGGCCTTGGCGATCTCGTTCATGATCTCACGGCCCGCTGGCACGGCTGGCTCAGCGTGAATGATCGTGCGGCAAACCGGCTGCTCATTGTGAGCTCGTTTTTCATCGACGTGCTGGCGCTCTCGGTCATCGCGCTGGCGGTGTTTGGCGGCAGTTTCGCGCCATTCGTCGCTTTGTTGATCCTGTTTGGACTGCGGCAGCTTTCACAGGCCATCTGCACGCTGCCGCCGCCCCCGGGCATGATCTGGCGGCATCCAGGCAGCCCTTCACTGCTGGTGACGTATGAGGTGGGGAACGACTTCTTTTTCTCCGGTCACACGGCGCTGGCCATGCTTGGCGCACTCGAACTCGCGCATGTCGGTCCGCTATGGCTCGTCATCACCGTCGCCGTGATCGCCGTGGGTGAAATGGCAACCGTTCTGGTGCTGCGGGCGCATTACACGCTCGACGTGATCGCCGGGGCTGCGGTAGCCTTCTTTGCCTATCACATCGCGGGCAATGTTTCGCCCGCGATTGATGCCTGGCTGCGTTGATCAGGCCTTTTCTCAATCCAAACTCAAAGACGGTCGATTTTTCCACTGCACCGCCCCGCTGAAGACTCGCCTCGCATGAAAACAAGCACAGCACCCGCGATCCCGATGTGGCTCAAGCTCACCTACACTGCCTTCATGGCGGTTTTGATCCCCTTTTACTGGTATCACTATGGCGCGACGAACTTCCTCTACTTCTGCGACATTGCGCTGCTGCTCACGCTCGTGGGTGTATGGTTGGAAAAGCCGCTGCTCATCTCGCTGCCCGCCGTGGGCATTTTGATACCGCAGGCGCTGTGGTGCGTGGATTACGTCGTCCAGCTTTGCGGCTTCACCATGACCGGCATGACGGCCTACATGTTTGATGAGACGAAACCGCTGTTCCTGCGCGGTTTGTCGATGTTTCACGGCTGGCTGCCGTTTCTGCTGCTCTACCTCGTGTTCCAGCTCGGCTACGACCGTCGCGCCTTGAAAGGCTGGACGGCCTTGGCATCGAGTTTGTGCCTCGTGGCCTTCTTTTTCCTGCCAAGGGCTGGTGAAACACTGCCGGACCCAAACCTGCCGCGCAATGTGAACTACGTCTTCGGCATGGACGACGCGCAGCCGCAGACCTGGATGAGCGCGGAACTTTATCTCGTGACATGGATGGCGCTGCTGATCATCCTTGTGTATCTGCCGACGCACTTCCTGCTGAAGAAAATCTGCCCCACGCCTGCCCAAGCCGCCGCCAAACGCGCATGAACTCCTCCAACTCTGTGATCAACGAGACGAACTGGAAACGCGGCTTCTGGTGCCTGATGGGCACTCAGTTTCAGGGTGCGTTTTCCGACAACCTGCTCAAGCAACTCGTCATCTTCATCGTGATGGCCCAGCAGTGGCCGAAGGAGAAGCTCGACAGGCTGGTGTCGGATGCAGGCATGTACTTCGCCGTGCCGTTCCTGCTGTTCTCGATGTTCGGCGGCTGGATGGCCGACCGTTTCAGCAAAGGGCGTGTGATGATGTGGGTGAAAGTGCTGGAGATCGCCATCATGGTCTTCGCCCTCGTGGCTCTGACCGCGCAGAACCTAAGCCTCCAGCTCGTCAGCATCTGCCTCATGGGAGCCCAGAGCGCTTTGTTTGCCGCCTCGAAATACGGATCGCTTCCTGAGTTGGTTCCCGATGAGAAACTTTCCTGGGCCAACGGGATCATCGAAATGCTGACCTTCCTAGCTGCAATCCTCGGCACGCTGGCGGCGGGCTTGATGGCGAACGCCTTTCCTGGGAGCTCACCCTGGCCGGGCATCATCCTGCTGCTGCTTTCCATCGTCGGCTGGTGGGCGAGCACCGGCATCACCCGCATCCGGTCAGCCAGCCCGGACAAGCCTCTTCGCCTGAATTTCCTCGGCGAACTGTGGCGTGAATTTCGCTGGATGAAGGGCGACCGCGATCTGTGGCGGGCCAACCTGGGCAACACCGGCTTCTTTTTCATCGCGGTACTGGTGCAGATGAATCTGCTGCTCTACGCGCAGCAGATTTTAAAGGTCGATCCGCTGGAAAACAGCGTGCTTCAGGTGGCGCTGGCCATTGGCATGGCTGTTGGCAGCATGCTCGCGGGCAAATTGAGCGGCAATCACATCGAATACGGACTGATCCCGGTCGGAGCGTTCCTGATGGCCACGATGGGACTGGTCATGGGGATCGAGGGTGTCAGCAAAACGATCTTCACCGTCTGCCTGACCGTGCTGGGGATCGGCGGCGGCTTCTTCATCGTGCCGATCACGGCCGTCTTGCAGCATCAGCCACCGGCAGATCGCAAAGGCGCAGTGCAAGGGGCAGCGTCTTGGCTTTCCTGGGTTGGCATCAGCTTCGCAGCAGTGCTGCAGGGTGAACTCAGCCTTCGACTGCACTGGACTCCCAGCCAGATCTTCTGGTTCTGCGCTGCCTGCGCCGCCTGCACGGGCTTTTATGTGACACTGACCCGCCCGGCCGCGCTGCCAGCATTACTGAAGCGCTGGACGAAAGGTCGGAATGACGAATGAGCTTCACGCATCACGGCTCATTCATTCGTCATTCTGATTTCGTCATTCGTCATTTATGCCTCACATCCTCCTCCTTCCCTTCGGCAGCGCCGGTGATGTCTTTCCCTTCATCTGGCTGGGGCGGCAGATGATGGCACGCGGGCACCGCGTAACGATGATCACGGCGTGTTTGTTTGAGGAGCAGGCGCGCAAGGCAGGGCTGAACTTCATCCCACTCGGTGAAAAAGATGAGTTCGAGGCCATGATCCGCGATCCGCGCATCTGGAAGCTTGGTCATGGCACGAAGGTCGTCTTCGAATTCGCCGCGAAGTCCGTGGAGCCTTATCTCGCGGCCATCGAGAGCTGCGGGAAGGTTGATTTGATGCTCGCGCCAGTCACCGCCTTCGCGGGAAGGCTCGCACGCGAGAAAAACGGCGTGCCGCTGATCACGGTGCATTTGCAGCCTGCGGTCTTTCTGAGCGTGCATGAGACCCCACTACTGCATCCGGCCATGCGTGTGCTGCGGACCATGCCGGTGTGGTTCAAGCGGGCGCTGTTCTCGCTGCCGAATCCCGTCGATCTCTTCGCCTTGCCCAAAGTGCGCCGCATCTGCGAGGCCAACGGCGTCAAATCGCCGCGCAGCCTGTGGCGCGAGTGGTGGGACTCGCCGGATGGCGTGCTGGCCTTGTTTCCCGACTGGTTTGCGAAGTCGCAGCCCGACTGGCCGGCGAACTTGCTGCAATGGACGTTCCCTTTGGAGGACTTGGCTACTGAGCAGCCGCTCAGACCCGAATTGCAGGCGTTTTTGGCCGCCGGTGAGCGTCCCGTCGTCTTCACACCCGGCAGTGCGAATGTGCAGGCCTCGCGTTTTTTCGCTGTCGCGGCTGAAGCTGTGAAGCGCATCGGCTGCCGGGCGGTTTTTGTCACACGTGAGCCGAAACAGGTGCCGCTGAATCTTCCCGTGAGCATTCTGACCGTCGAATACGCGCCGTTCAGCACGCTGTTGAAACACGCCTCCGTGTTTGTGCATCACGGCGGACTTGGGACGATGTCCCAGGCCTTCGCGGCTGGCGTGCCGCAGCTCATCATGCACATGGCACACGATCAGCCGGACAACGCGGATCGTGTCGACCAACTTGGGGCGGGAGCTGGCCTTAGCGTGCGACAGTTCACACCCAAACGAGTGTCCGATGAACTCAAGCGCCTGCTGGGCGACACAACCATGCACGGAGCGGCGAAGAAATGCGCGGATCGGATTTCAAAAGCGCCGGACAAAGACGTTTTGATGGGCTGGATCGAAAGCCGCATCAACGCATGAATCACCACGCCCAACCCGAACGTCGTTTCGGCCTGCTTCAGGCCACGGCCCTGAACATGTCGAACATGCTCGGCGCGGGACCCTT
>CAXNGR010000236.1:0-6451 GCA_964201265.1 Verrucomicrobiaceae bacterium | reverse complement strand
CTTCCAGTTGTACTTATCGAGCACCAGCACATGCCTGTCGCACTCGGCCTGCGGACCGCCTTCGATGTGGGCATCCGGCGGGATGGGATACGGCCCCGGATCGCTCTCATCCGCATATTCAAAAGCGATGGGCACCCTCGGCTGATCGCCACTCACGACGTAATACGGAATCCCTCCCGGCTGCCCCTTCCACACAACGCCAAAGTCCTCATGCAGCCCCGTCTCCGAACCGATGGACGCGATGATCGCATCGCTAAGCGGATCGACCTCGTCTTTCGAGACATCGCGATTCCATTCGTCACTCGTCGGCAGGAGCAAAGCGCCACCGAGGTCGGCATTCGGGCCGGTTTTAAGCTGCGGATGCTGGGCGAGCGCACTCACCGTGCAGGCAAGGAGGAACAGGGCTGTCGTTTTCATGATGAAGCTACGGGGCGATGGCACCGCTGATGTTTTGGGTGCGGGGTTTGCCGTTGATGTCGGTGGGCAGGAGGTATTTCGAATCAGCACTCTCGAAACGAGCATCGCTTGCGGGGGTGGCATCGTGCCGGGTGCCATCAAGAGCGACGCCGGGGAAGTCCTCGAAGCCTCGACCTTTGACGCACCCATCTTTGGGACCATCGCCGAAGACCACATTGCCGCTGCTGAGAACACCTGCGCTGCCGTTGGCGTAGTGGAGGGCATTGCCATCGTGGGAGTAGAGGATGTTGTTGGCGAGGATCATGCCTTCGCGACCATTCCAGGAGCCGCCGCGGAAGGCGTGCGCTGCATTGAGGATGGTGTTGTGGATGACTTGGAGGTTGAGCGTCTTGCCCTGATGATCGGTGCTGGCAAAGCCTGCGCCCGCGCCGTTGATGAGGACGTTGTTGCGCACGATGGCCTCGCCCTGCACCTGCATGACATTGTCGCCGCTGTTGTAGCAGAGGTTGCGCTCGATGATGTTCACGGGCTTTCCGGCGGTGCCATAGACGGTGATGCAGGGATACTGCGTGTCATGCACATGGTTCTCGGCGATGAGATTGCCCCAGGAGCCTTGCTTCACCTCGATGCCGTCGCCTTGATCACCGCGACAATCGTGAATGTGGTTCAGCGCGATGACGCTCTCGCTCATGATGTGGTCGCCGTTGTTGGCACCGAGATACATGCCTTCCGCGTGACCGTCGCCGTGGTGGATGTGATTGCGGGTCAAAAAGAGGCGCTGCGTGTCGGCGCTGTTCGCACTGAGGCAAACCTGGCCGGTGTGATGGATGTGGCATTGATCGATCCACACATCCGAGCAATGGCCGAGCCTCAGCCCATGACTGCCACCGGTGAACTCGATGCCGCGCAGGCAAAGGAACTTCACCGGGCCGCCTTGACCGATATTGAGCACGTTTTGTTTGTCATCAGGCCGCGTGATGACGACCTGCGCTCGCTCGGCTGCGACGATCCAGATCGGTGCCTCTGCTGTGCCACTCACGCCAATGTCCCACATGCGCTCGACGCTGTAGGTGCCAGCGGCGAGTTCGAGCTTGTCGCCCGGCTGCAAGGCTTCCACGGCCTTCATGAGCGACACTCCGTTTGGATCGCTGTGCTGGATGGTGCGCTTCGGCGGGATGGTGGACCAGGTGGGTTCGTAGCTGGCGGCCAGAGCGGTCGAGGCGAGGGCGATGAAGAGGAGGAATTTCATGAGGTGACGAGGAGGGAACAAGCGAATGGATGCCCGCTTTTACGGCAGCTCGCCGAGGCTGAGCCAGCCGGGAGCGTGGCGGTCTTGCTCGGTATTGGCGAATCGGAGAGGCTTGCCATTCGCCAGCGGATGAATGACGCGCAGAGCGAGCGGGTGGCCTGTGATGCTGGCTTGAGGCAAAGCCAGCGTGGCTTTCCAGTCACGGGCCGCATCTACTGGCAGCAGGCTGGTGAGCTTCCAATCGACAGGCCAGCGATGCGTCACTTTTCCATCGGCATCGAGCGCGGCGAGTTCCAGACGCCAGTCTTGATAAAACGGGGCCACGCCTTGATTCAGGAAGGTGAGATGGACGTGCAGCTTCGAGTCTTGGCGTTTCAGTTCAGCGGTGGAGACATGGAAGTCGTAGCCCATGTGGCGGACGTGATTCACCGCAGCGGCATAGCGAGCGGGCTTGGCTTTCTCTTTGAACAAGCCGGACTCCATGAGCCATGTCACATGCGTTTGCCGGACGCACTCGGCGAAATCTTGCGCCTGCGGATGCGCGGGCTTGGCATCGAAGATCTGCCCCCAGAGCTCGGGCCGCACCTCGCCACCGATGGGTTGGGTGCGCCATTTATTCAGCGCTTCGTCACCGGCTTTTTTCAAAAGCGGGATGTAAAACCAATCGTCCTTCTTACCCCGATCGAGCGTGCCCCAGGCAAAGGAGTCATCATGAAAGCCCATGTGGTAATGCGCATTCGCGGCCCAGTGATCGTCGTCCTTTCCCACCGGATAGCGCAGCAGGATGGGACTGTTGTTGAAGGCCTTCTCATAAGCCTCCAAAACGCGTTTCTGGGTCTTCGGCGAGGCAAACAAGTCCTCACGCGGATAGGTGTGCCACTCGCCCCAAGAGCCGAGCAGACCGGCGGTGATGAACCCGATGCGTGCATCGCCATCGTAGCGTTTGCCGAGGGCGGTGATGAAGGACTCCAGTGCTGCCACCACACGTTCGTCATTGTAATCCGGCGTGTGGCAGGTGGTCTTCTCGTCCGCGTTCTTCCATGAGGTGATCTTCACGCCCTGCTCACTCAAGTATTCCGGCAGGCCGCTTTTCTTGCCTGGATACTCGATCCAGAAGCGAAACACGGCCTGGTTGCCACGCGCGGCGATTTTGTCCAGCAGGGCATCCATGGGCTGCCAGTCAAAACTGGATGGACCGCGCATGAGCTCGGCTAAAGACAGGTAATCGAACTCCAGACTGTGCGGAAAGTGAGCGCGGTTCTCCTCATCATAATCGGAATAGGGAACGAGCCCTTTGAGTGGATTGTCCGCAGGTGAGGGCGCTGGTTTGAGACTCACCACCTCGGCCATCAGTGGTGATAAAGCAGGAACAGCGATAAAAAGGACGCTCAGGATGAGCCTGGCAGTCGCGAGCATGGAGGAAGGGGATTTCAAGGGGTGCGGTGGATCGGCCCGACATACTCGGTGGCGATCACGATGTCATCAAACCACACGCGATTCGTCTTGGGCGGGATCGCGACGTTGTTTTGGCGGTAGGCGTTTTCGGTGACGTAGTGGCTGAGCATGAAGTAGCTCACGGCCAGCTCCGGCACGGTGCGCCAGCGGAAGCCCTCGAAGGTGCTTTCGCCGTCTTTGGCTACCTGGAAGCCTTCGCCCGTCCATTTGCCGGTTTTCGTGCCGGGGCCGATGTGCGTGGTGAGTTTGCCATCGAGCCACAAAGCGAGCTCGCCATCGCTTTTTCCGATGTCGTTGCACTTCACCATGATCTCGACGCACTGCCACTGGCCGCGTGGCGGACCGGGGCGGCCTTCGGGCCAGAGGCCGTTGCCCCAGAAGCCGCCGTCGGCGCTTTGCTTCATGTCGTGCCAGTAGGTGTAAAACATCCAGCCGCCCGGCGCGGCGAGCGTGCCATAGCTGCCATTTGGCTCGATGCGGGCGCTGAAGCGTGTGTCGCCCGCCGCGTGCTTGCCTGCGCTGCCTTGCGGCCAGTTCGTGGGCGGATTGTAGCCGCCGAGGCCGCTGAAGTGATGCAGGTAAGGCGCGTCCTCGGCGAACTTCACATAGAAGCGCGAGAAGACTCGCGTCTGGATGGGATCAAGCCGCTTGAACAAATGCCCGCCGGTGTTCTCGCCAAGCGTGGCGGTGACTTGGAGGCATTTCGAGCCCGAACTGGCCAAGGGATGCTCGTTCACGATTTCGAGCACCTTGCCGTCCTTGTTCTCGATCTCATTCCAACGCGGCTTTAAGGCCTCCAGCGTGCCTTCTTCGAAGTTTTCGAAGAGAAGCTCCGCAGGATGTTTTTCGATGCCCGAGTCGCCGGGGTGGGTTTTCGAGATGCCGGGGCCTTGCGGGAGCGGTTCGAGCGCGAGAGCCGACGACGTGAGGAGAACTAGCAGACGCATTGTTTTGGCCAGGAAGATTTAGGCGCAGGAAAATTAGGACTCAGAGGCTTGGGGAAAATGTTCTTGCGCATCGTTTAAGATGCTGACATGCAGAGCGACAATCTCCAATCAGCATCCGCGCTCCTCGCGTCTCAGCAAACGGCTGAGGCCGTGCCTGCCTGCGTGATGAAAGGCGGATTGAACGGCTATCGATCCAATTCAAATCTGCGTTCAGAACTGTCAGCGTAGGTTCAGCCCCACGAAGAGAGTCGACTCCGGCTTTGCATTCGCCAGCGCGTGGGCGTTTCCGACGCAAAGCGAGATGGAAAAGTAGGCCGTTAAATGGGAGATCTGAAGCGGTCGCCTGCCAGCCAAGAAACATTTCCAGAATTTGTGGCGCAGCTTTTTTGTTACCTCGTCAGCTTGCTCGGCGCATCAGCGGCGATGGCAGCGCGGTAGTTGGCTTGGGCGCGGAAGTAATCGGCCTGGGCTTCGACTTCGAGAACCTGTCCATCAAAAGTGGCCTGTTCGCGAATTTGAAGCGCGAGCAAATCCGTTGCGCCTTGTTTGAGTCGCTCGTTCTCGGCGGCTTCAAGTTGGCGGGCGAGTTCAACGTTAGTGCGTGTCATCTTGAGCGCGTCATAGGCGGCAATGAGGGCACTGTAGGCATCGCGCACGTCGGCGGTGATGCGATCACGGGCGAAACGCTTGTCGTTATTCAGACGCTCGATGGTGGCATCGGCAATGTCCACACGACCAAGGGCTTCGCGGCGTTGCAGGGGAAGTTTGAACTCCATTTTCGCTTCGATTTCGTTCCGCTCGATGTCGCGCGGACGATTGCCGCCGAGGAACTGGCCTGCTTCGACGCCGAGATCGAGATTCGGCAGCAGATTGTTCTTCGCGAGCTTGCGGTCGATTTCGACCTTCTGGGTGAGCAGCTCGATGCGGCGGATCTCAGGACGAAACACGGCCGCTTTGGCGATGTCGGCCGTGAGCTGACTTTCGTCGAGGCGCGGATGCGGCGGGAAGGCCTTGGGCACGCGATTTCGCTCGGCGATGATGGGTTCGGCTTTGTCCTGGGTGCGGAAGAAAAGGGAGAGTTCAATCGTGGCGGCCTGGAAGCGCCTCAAGGCCAGCACGGTGGCAATTTCGCGGCTAACGACGAGGCGCTGGTTGTCGATCTGCACGATGGGAGCGCTCGCACCTTTCTTCACCTGCTCGGCGATGGCGCTGTCGCGGTCTTTGGCGATGCGAAAGAGCTCTTCAGCGAGCGCTAGGCGCTGTCCGCTAGCGACCCAGGTGTAGTAGCTGATCGTCGCAGCGCGGGTGAAGTCGAGGAACTGACGCAGGATGATCGGATCAGCGAGTTCCTGGTCGATTTGAGCCTGCCAGAGCGAGGCGCGGCGGCGGTCGATAGTGCCATCGCGCAGCAGCGGGATGCGAAAGCCGAGCACGCCCTCACCATCCAGGCCGGTGCGGTCCTTGTTGTAGTTCGGCAGGAAGCCGCTGCTCAAGCGGTAACCGCCATACACGCTGCCACCCCAAAACGGCAACGGTTGCTCCAGCATCGCGTAACCGGTGCGCCCATCGTAGTAACCCGCGAGGTTCATTGAGCCACCCGCATTCAAATTGACATCAAACGCACCCTGCGCCTGCCGCACACGACCGTTCGCGATGTCCTGCTCGATGAGCGCGGCGAGGTAAGGTGGATATTGGGATTGCACAGAACCGAGCACCTCGGCAAGGAGGAGTGGCTTTGCTGCAAATGACGAATGAGGAATGGCAAATGACGAAACCAACACCACGCAGGCCGCGAAGCGATAACCGAGAACTGAAAAGCGAGAACTACGGACTGTTTTCATTTCTTCGTTGGGTCGAGTTTACCGTCCTTGTCGTTCACGACGGGCGGGAACCCATTGATTTGACGCCAAAGTTCAAACCAGAGCGGGACTTCGTTGAGCATGATCCATCCGTTGGCGCGCGCCCCCTGACGGAGCCAGCGATCTTTGTCGGGCCAACCGACCGTAACGAGGCCCTGGCCATCGCCACGATCAACGCGGTCATTGCTGGGGCCAACAACGACGCGGAATTTGCCTGTGCCATCATCCGTGGCATCGACGAAGACGACTTCGCCGCCAAAGGTGCCGATGGCGAGCTGCGGCCAGCCGATCATCTGCACGGCGGGCCACCCCTCAAAGGCGAGGCGCACCGGGCTGCCAGGCTGGTCGTCTTTACGCGGATGGATGAGCGGCATGTCGTTTCCATCGACCATGATCTCGACAAAACGGCTGTCGGTTTCAGGAATGACAACGCAGATGAGTGAACCAGGTCGCAGATAGGTGCCGTCCGTCGCTTCGACACTAAGGACGATGCCATCGCGCGGTGATTCGACGACCTGACGAAG
>CAXNGR010000235.1:0-6484 GCA_964201265.1 Verrucomicrobiaceae bacterium | reverse complement strand
TCACCTTTAGCGTCTCACTGCACGCCGCGAAGCTGAACATCCTCTTCCTTTTTGCCGACGACCACTGCTACGAGGCCGTGCGAGCGTTTGGGCACACGGACATCGACACGCCCAATCTGGACCGACTCGCCGCGCGGGGCACATCCTTCTCACGAGCCTACAACATGGGCTCGTGGAGCGGTGCGGTTTGCGTGGCCAGCCGCACGATGCTCGTCACAGGACGCAGCGTTTGGGACGCGGACAAGGTGTACAACAAGACCAACGCTGAACGCGAGAAAGGCGTGCTTTGGCCACAGCTCATGCAAAAGGCTGGCTACAAGACCTACATGACAGGCAAGTGGCACATCCAGACTGATGCCGCGAAGTGCTTCGACGTGGTCAAAGACGTCCGCGCTGGAATGCCGAAGACCGTGCCGACTGCCTACAACCGCCCCATCGCCGATCAAACGGATGCCTGGAGCCCGTTCGACAAATCGCTCGGTGGCTTCTGGGAAGGCGGCACGCATTGGAGCGAGGTCGTGCGCGATAACACCATCGGTTTCCTCGCCGATGCGAAGCAGCAGGAGAAGCCTTTCTTCATCTACGCCGCCTTCAATGCGCCTCACGATCCGCGTCAGGCACCGAAGGAGTTCATCGACCAATACCCGCTGAGCCGCATCTCCATGCCACAGAACTTCCTGCCCGAGTATCCGCACAAGGACGACATCGGCTGCCAGCACAAGTTGCGGGATGAAAACCTCGCGCCCATGCCGCGCACGGAGCTTTCCGTGAAGACGCATCGCCAGGAATACTATGCGCTCATCACCCACATGGACGCTCAGATAGGCAAGATCCTCGATGCGCTGGATGCCAGCGGCCAGGCGGAGAACACTTGGATCTTCTTCACCGCCGACCACGGCCTCGCCGTCGGTCACCAAGGTCTGTTTGGGAAACAAAACATGTATGATCACAGCGTGCGTGTGCCCTTCCTCGTCGCCGGTCCCGGCGTGGCGAAAGGTGAGAAGAACGATGCCGCGATCTACCTCCAAGACGTGATGGCCACCGCGCTCGATCTCGCCGGAGCCGAAAAGCCAAAGCACATCTTTTACAACAGCCTGCGCCCGCTGCTGAGCGGTGAACAAAAGCAGTCCAGCTACGAATCCGTCTATGGTGCCTACCTGGAGCTTCAACGCTCCGTCACGCATGATGGGTGGAAGCTCATCGCTTATCCGAAGGCCAAAGTGCTCCGCCTCTACCACCTCGCCGAAGACCCTCAGGAGATGAACGACCTCGCCGCGAAGCCCGAACATGCCGAGGCGAAAAAGGCAATGTTTGACCGCCTCGTGAAGCTCTCCGCCGACCTCAATGACAAAGTGGACCTTCGGAACGCATTCCTCCAATAGCCTCATGCGCTCATGAAGTTCCTACTCTGCGTCCTTTCGTCATTCGTCCTTCTTCATTCGTCATTTTCGGCGCAGCCGAACGTCCTTCTCATCATCACCGACGACCAGGGCTACGGCGATTTCTCCATCCACGGCAACCCGCATCTTCAAACACCGCACATCGACAAGCTCGGCCATGAGGGGGTGCGCTTTGATCGCTTCTATGTGAACTCCTTCTGCGCTCCGACTCGTGCGGCGGTGCTGACGGGGCGCTGGCCGTTGCGAACAGGTGTGCATGGTGTCACCCACAACAAGGAGGCCATGAAATCCTCCGAAATCACTATGGCGGAGGCTTTGAAGCCGCAGGGCTACCGCACCGCATGCATTGGCAAATGGCACAATGGCGAACAGTTCCCCTTCACACCTGCCGGGCAGGGTTTTGAGCATGTCTTCGGCTTCAACAACGGCCACTGGAACAACTACTTCGACGCCACACTGCTGCGCAGCTCAAAGCACGAGCCGACCAAGGGCTACATCACCGATGTGCTCACCGATGATGCGATACGCTTTATCAGCGAGAAGCAAAAAGAACCGTTTTTTTGCTATCTGGCCTACAACGCGCCGCACTCGCCCTATCAAGTGCCGGACAGGTACTTCGACAAGTTCAAAGCTAGGGGCTTCGAGGACAACGTGGCCGCCTTCTACGGCATGTGTGAGAACATCGACGACAACGTGGGCCGCCTGCTGACGCATCTCGATGCACTCAAATTGGCCGAAAACACCCTCGTACTCTTCCTCACAGACAACGGCGGCACCGCCGGTGTGAAGACCTACAACGCTGGCATGCGCGGCGGAAAGACCAGCGTGCATGAGGGCGGCACCCGCGTCCCGCTCTTCATCCGCTGGCCTGCAGCGAAATGGACACCGCATGTCGTAAAGGAGATCACTTCACACATCGACCTGTTCCCAACCATCATGGATCTCTGCGATGTGGAAATCTCCGATGCGAAGCTGGATGGAGTAAGTTTGAAGCCGCTGCTGCAAAACAGCGGAAGCTGGCCCGAGCGCGTGCTCTTCACCCACAATCCCATCGACCAGACAAACAAGTTCCCAGGTGCCGTGCGCACGCAGCGTCACCGCCTCGTCCGAGAGATCAAAGGCTCCGGTGGAGGCTCCAAAGCGAAGGCGAACGATGCCAGTGCCAGCCCGTGGCAGCTCTACGACATGGAAACCGATCCCGGTCAAAAGCAGGACATCGCAGCCGAGCATCCTGAGCTCGTGAAGCAACTCGCCGCCAAGTATGATGCCTGGTTTAGCGACATCTCCCGCGATGGGTTGAAGCGCTTTCCTATTCCCGTCGGCTACGACGAGCACAATCCCGTGGAGCTGCACGCACCGCAGGCCTATGCAGACAAGCCGCTGACCTTCGCCAACGGTCCCGGCTTTGCCAATGACTGGCTCACCGGCTGGACGGACGTGAAGGCGAAGATCGTGTTCGATCTCGAAGTCGTCACTGCCGGCGAATACGAAGTCGAGCTCAGCTACGGCGCTCCGGCTAGTACCAAGCTGCGCCTCAGCGCCGACAAGCAAACGCTCGAAGCCTCCATCCCCGCCGCCTCAGCACCTGAGATTCCCCTTCCCCACCGCGACGAAGCCGGCAAAGCCCGCTACCGAGACCGCGCTTGGTCCATCGTAAAGCTCGGAACCATCAACCTGAAACCCGGCCCTGCCAAACTCACGTTGGAAGCGCTCTCCATGTCCGGCGCGATGGCGATGGACTTCAAGGAAATCATGCTGACCCGTCGCTGACCCGCATTTCTGACATTCTCTTCGACGATCAGCACTGGCTGACAAGATGCTTCTTGTAGCTCGGAATTTCGCGCTACAACGCCGCCGTGCATGCTCTCACCGTCTGCGGCGGCGCAGCAGAAGGGCGGCGAGGCCGACGAAGGCAAACTGCATGATCGAAGGTTCTGGCACGACGACGATCACTCCATGCGTGGCGAAGGCGCTGGTGTCCCAGACCAAACCTCCGGCCAGTGTGGGCAGATCAAAGTCGCCGTGTGCCCCGCCCGTGGTGAAGCCAGAACCCGGAACGAAGGAGCCGGACATCAGGCCCGCCCAGTCGAGCAGATTGAAAACATCGCCTGATTGCGCGGTGGAGAGATAGCCGTTGTCGATCAAGGCCACGGTGCCGCCGCCGTTGCGCGTGCCCAGTTGCAGAGCACTGGTGATTTGGAGAAAATCGTGGTCCGCCATGTCCGCCGGTCCGCCTGAAATCCAGGCTGGCGAGGAGCTGTTGATGTGAGCCAGCGCGTTGACATAAGCGCTCATGCCGAGCGCGGCGAGAATGCCCGCGTCGTTCGTGGTGGCGTTGGTGAGGGAGAGCTGCAACTGCGAGCCGCCCGCGATGATGAGTCCTGACGCGCCTTGGATGACGAGCGTGGTGTTGCTGGCGGCGGTGTCGCCATATCCCAGGGCCAGGACGCCTCGATTCAAGGATGAGCCGACATCACCGACGGTGACAGCACCAGCGATGAGGCCGCCACCGGCGAGAACGGGCGCGTTGGCGAGAGTGGCACCCGTTTTGACCACGCTGACCAGACCCGAGCCGGTGAGGGAGGCACTGGCGGTTCCCGTGCCGAGCTGAAGAACACCGTCACTCACCTGAGTGCCGCCGGTGTGGCTGTTGGAGCCTTCGACCACGAGCACACCCGCGGTGCTTTTCGTCAAAACACCGCCTCCGTTGAGCTCGCCGAGACTGCGCAGGGTGCCGGACTGCGCGTTGAAAGTCACTGCGGCGTCCGCCGCGCCGATGGCGTGGCCGTTCATGTCCAAAGCGCCGCCGTTGAGTGTGACGGTGACGTTTTCCGTGCCCACGCCGTTGGTGTAGGTGATGCCGCCGCCCACGCTGAGAGAGCCGCCAGTGAGGGCGAGGCTGTTGTTGACGACATTGAGCGCATTGCCGCTGGTGCCGCCCATGCTGATGCCGCTGGTGACGCTTACGCCGCCGCCGGAGATGTTCAGCGCGGAGGTCGCGGTGGTGGCACCGGTGGAGCTGGAGTTGTTCACGGCAAAGCTCAGCGCACCAAGCGTTGTGGTGCTACCGCTGATGTTCACCGTGGCGGTGGTGCCCGCGCCTGCTCCGGTGCCTGCTGACGCGCCGGAGAGTCCGAGCACGCCCATGTTCAAAGCACCGATGCTCGTGGTGCCGAGTCCGCTGATGTTGAGCGTGGCGATGGCATTCCCAGTCGAGTTGACAGTAGCGGCGGTGTTGGTGGCCATGGTGACTGTGCCAAACGTCACACTCGTGCCCGCCGTGGTGCCGCCCAGCGTCATCGTGCCGGTGATGCTGCTGGAGGTGACGGTCCCGCTCGTGCGTGAAGCGATGGTGACGGTCAGCGCGTCGAGCACTCCTGTGTCGAAAATGAAGGTGCCGGTGCCGATGCCGGTGCTGGCGCTGCGTCCGCCGACGCCCAGCGTGCTGAGCAGCAAGTCGGCATGATGCCCGCTGAAGTCCACAAGTCCGGTAAGGGTGCCGGCGGTACCGGACCCACCGTTTTGCACGTTCATGATGGCGCGTCCATCGCCAGCGCGATCCCGCACCACGACGCTGCCGGTGGTGGTGTGAAAGTTCAGCACGCCCTGGCCGCGCGAGGTCACGCCACCGATGAGGAACTGGTTGGCCTGGAGAAGATTGGTGCCTGCGCCGAGACTCAGCGTCTGCGTGATGAGCGTGTTGCTGTCGAGCGAGATCGTGGCGGCGATGAGCGTGCTGTCCGGGGACAGAATGACCGTGGAGCCTCCCCCGCCCGCGCCAGCGCTACCTGCGCCGTTGCTGATGTCGCCAATGCGGAAGATGCCGGTGCCAAGATTGGCGTAAAACACGGACAACCCGCTCATGTCGAGCACGGCGGCGTTGCTGACAGCCGTGGTGAAGCTGTTTCCTACCTGCACGCTGGCGTTCGTCGGCGCGCCGACATCGCCAATCTTGAAGGTGCCTTCTCCGGCGAGGGTCAGCCTCGTCTTAGTGACAAACGCGGAATCGTAGCCGACCACCAAAGAGCCGTTGAAACGCAGCGTCTGCCCAGCGCCGATGGTGATGGTGTTGTGATTCGTACTGTTGGTTCGCACCACGGTCGCCCCCGAAACGGTCAGGCTTGCGGTGCTGAGGTCCAGCGCACCGACGTTGGTGCTGCCAGCCTCACTGCCAAAACTCAGCGTGTTCACGCTCTGCGTGGCAGTGTAAAAAAGCGTGCCCTGGTTCAGCACGGTGCCGCCGAGGTAGGTGTTCACCGCGCCGAGTGTGAGCGTGCCCGCCCCGGTTTTCACCAAGCCAAAACTGTCCGTTCCGCTGCTGATGACTCCGCCGACCGTCAAACTGCCCGCTGTGGTGTCCATAGCGACGTTTTCCGCGAGTGTGACGACCCCGGAGCCAAGATGGAGCGCGTTGGAGCCGCTGAACGCGAAATTTCCACCCCAAAGGTAAGTCGCGCCGTTTAGCGCGACCGCCGCGCCGCTGTTGTTATCGAGGATCGTGCCCGCGCTCATCGACAGCAGGCCGGTGCCGAGAGCAGTGGCGGAGTTCAGGTTCAACTGGCCGCTTTGCAGCAAAAGACCGCCGGAGCCGCTGTTGTTTCCGCTGAGCGTGAGAACGCCCGTGCCCGTCTTCGTAACCGCCTGGGTGAAGGTGAGGCCGCCACTGACCTCCAGCGCGGCACCGGTGCCCGCCACCGTCCAGGTCTGCGGCGTGGCGACAACGACCGGCACGGCCAGCGTGATCGCGCCGGCATTTTCCAGCACTTCGACGCCGCCGGTCTCCGTCTGCGGCGCAATGGTGAGCGCACCGCCTGCGCCCGCTTGGAGCGTGACGGCGGTCACGCCTGCCGGAGCGCTCTCAAAACGCAGACTCGCGATGGTGAAGGCCGCGTCGAGCGTCGTGACGATCTGGGTGCCTGAGAAGAAAGGTGCCGAGCCGGTGCTGAAGATCACATGCGACGCGACGCCGGGCACTTGGGAAGCCACGTTCAGCCCGGCGGCGTCGCTGCTCCAGTTGGCCAGGGTGTTCCATGAAAAATCCGTCCCGCCCCGCCAGTAGCGGCTTTGCAATGCCGTGGCGATCA
>CAXNGR010000234.1:0-6503 GCA_964201265.1 Verrucomicrobiaceae bacterium | reverse complement strand
CACATGTGGTTGTGCAGCAGGGTATGCCCGGTGGCATCCGGCAGGCGGGCCAGATTGGAGTACACACCCTTCATATCATCGTCCGTTGGTTCATCAAAGATGTCCGCATAGATAAGCACTTGTTCTTCGATGGTGGCAAAGAGCGGAATATACTCAGCGGGATACTTTTCCAGAGATGGAGCCGGAGCGGTGCCGCGAAAGAGTGAGGAAAGCGACTCCACTCTCCAGTCCACCGTGGTAACCCCGTCGGTGATGACCACATCACGGCGGTCCTCCATATCATCCTCATAAGTATCCTCAGTATCCACCACCCTCATGGCCAGCTTCCATAGGCACTTCCGGTCAAGCGGCGCATCACCGATAGCCGCAGCCAATGAGGGTATAAACTGGGAGTCGTCGAAAAAGACTTCGTTAGAAGTGGGTGGTGACATGAGTGAGTTATTTCGCAAACACCTTGTCGGCCTTGTTCCCGCCGGAGACGAGGTAGGCCACCAAGTCGAGGAGTTCGTCCTGATTGAGGGCGTTGATCAAGCTCGGCGGCATCATGCTGACTTTGCGCGTTCCCTTTTTGGCGATGTCGGACTCGTTGATGGCCATGTGGTCGTTGGGGGCGAAGGGGTTGGTCATGAGGAAGACTTTTTCGTTCTCTTCGACGATGATGCGGCCGATGAGGATGCTGCCGTCTTTTTTGGTGATCTCGTGGCTGTCGTATTGATCACTGATGACCTTGCTGGGGTCGATGATGTTCTCCAGGAGGTCGCGGAGGGTGTAGCGGTTGCCGGAGCCGGTGAGGTCGGGGCCGATGCTGCCGCCTTCGCCATTGAAGCGGTGGCAGGTGGCGCACATGATGCTGCGATACATGGTCTCGCCATTGGCGAAGTCGCGTCCGCCGGCTTTGAGGCCGGTGGTGGCGATGGCGGTGGCTTCGTCGAGGGTGTAGTTCCGGCCGGGGCCTTTGGGGGCGACGTAGTTGGCGGCGGCGGTGAGGGCTTCGACTTTGTTGCTGAGGGCTTCGAGTTCGGCGAGTTCGGTGGGCGGGGCGAAGGTTTCGAGGGCGTCTTTGCGGATGTTGTCGATGAAGCCTTTGAAGCTGTTGCCGCCTTTCCAAGTGCGGGCGCGGGGGAACCAGGAGAAGAAGGTCTTGCGGTGCTCGGGGGTCCATCCGGCGGTGGCGTTGCGGAGGGCGAACATGTAGGCGATCTGCTGCGCATTGGGGCGGCTGCCGGCGGCGGCGCGGGCGGCGTTGGCGTAGCCGTCGTTGCGGCTCAAAACGGCGTCGGTGGCGACTTCCTGGAAGTCGTCTTTGGCGGTAGCCATCAAGGCGAGGGTCTTGCTGACGACTTGTTTGCTGTCGATGGCGACGAGGATCTGGCAGAGCTCGCGATTGATGGCGGAGTCGGGCGTGGGGTAGAGGGGATCGAGCGCTTCGGCGATTTTCGCGCAGACTTCGGCGTCGGGTTTGCCAAGGCGGGTGAGGACGAGCTGAAGGGCTCGCAGGGAGGCGAGTTCGTGGCCGGGAGGCGGCTGGATGGCGCTGAGGGCGAGGAGGATGCTGTTTTGGAGTTCGACGTTGTGCGGCTCGACGGGGGAGATGGGCTCGCTGGAGGTGGATTTGGGCTTCTGGGCGGCTTTTCCGCCTTCGTGGCCGGGTTTGGCTCCGCTGACGCGAGCGAGGGCGATGAGGGCCTCGATGGCGGCGACGGGTTGTTTTTCGCTGAGGGCTTTTTCCTGCCAAAGTTCGACGGGGAGCTTCTCAATGGCGACGCGGGCAGCGTAGCGCACATGGCGGTCGCTGTGGCTGAGGTAGCCCCAGGCGGTGGCGAGGGCTTTTTGCGGATCGGCGCTGCCGGAGTGCAGGGCCTCGATGGCGTGGCGCATGCGGGCCTCTTCGTCGAGCGGGGTGGCTTTGACGGGTGCGGTGGATTCCTCGCCGACGTAGGTGACGCGATAGACGCCGGACTGTGATTTGCGGCCGCCGACGGCGAAGTACATGGCTCCGTCCTGCGGATGGATGACGAGGTCGGTGAGAGGCAAGGGTTTGCCGAAGACGAATTCTTCCTTGGTGGCGAGGTAGCTGGCGCATTTGCTTTCGAGGTGGATGGCCCACATGGTGCCGTAGGTCCAGTCGTTGATGTAGATGGCGTGCTGGTACTTCGCGGGGAATTTGGCTCCGGTGCCGGCGACGACGCCGGTGGGGCTGCCGGGGCCGATGTCGAGCGTGGTGGGCAGCGAGTCGGGGTAATAATTGGGCCATTTGCCGCTGCCGCTGCGCCAGCCGTAGTCGGCACCGCTGACGCAGTGATTCACGCGGGTGGGGCGATACCATGGGCTGCCGATGTCCCACTCCATGTCGGCGTCGTAGGTGAAGAGTTCGCCCTGGTCGTTGAAGCAGATGTCGAACTCGTTGCGGAAGCCGTAGCAGAAGAGTTCGAGGCCGGTGCCATCGGGGTTCATGCTGCAAACGTAGCCGCCGGGGGCTAGGATGCCGCGGGCGTGGCCGTTCGCATCCCAGAGGCGGGGCAGGACGTGGTCTTCATTCCAAATTTTCGCCGGACGGCTGTCGGTGAGGCCTTCGGGGAGTTTGGTGTGGTTGCCGCAGTTGAAGTAGATGCGTTTGCCATCGGGACTGACGACCATGCTATGCAGGCCGTGCTCGCCGCCACCGGCCATGGTGTGGAGCTTGGTGATCTTGTCGTATTGATCGTCGCCATTGCTGTCCTGCAGGCGGTAGAGGCCGTTTTTCTGGCCATCCTCGTTCACCATGACGTAGAGGCTGTCGAAGGCGGCGAGCAGTCCGTGCGCCTTGCCCATTTCGATGGCGAGTTTTTCGGGTTTGAGGTTCTCGGTCTTGCCGATGGCGGGAACGCTCATGCGGTAGATGCTGCCATATTGGTCGCAGGCGATGAGGCGGCCCTTCGGATCGACGGTGAGAGCAACCCAGGAGCCCTCTTGGTCTTTGGGGACGTTGTAGAGTTTCTCGACCTTGAAGCCCTTCGGCACGGTCACATCTGCCGCAGCGATGGATTCGGCGGGGCCGCTGTTTTTGCCGCCACCGCTGCCGATCTTGCCGTCGAAGGGCTTGCCCCAAGGGCCTTGGCCGTATTCTTGGATGACGAGCGCTTTTTTGAATTCCTGCGTGCCTGTTTTAGCCGCTTCCCAAGTGCCATTCGACTCGATGACGATGTCTTGGCGGCCAGCGGGCAGTTTCAGCGTGAGGCGGGCGAGGAGGGCTGCGGCAGCGCCTTTGTTGGTGGCGTTGATGAGGAGTTCGTTGCTTTCACCACGCTTGATGACCTGACTGAGGTCGGCCTTGGAGGGTTCCATCCAGTCGGCATTGGTGAGGACCTGCTTGCCGTTGAGGGTGGCGGTGGCTCCGTTGTCGCAGGTCAGCTCCAGAGTAGCGAGCTGCGCATTTTGCGGCACGTCGAACTTATGCCGGAAGGTGACCTTGTTGTCTTTGTTACCGTCTTTGGACAGCCAGATCCACTGCGGAGCGGCGTGGAGCGATGAAACAGCGAGGAGGGAGAGCAGAAGCGTGCGCATGAAGGAGCGCATAATACGCCCGAGCGATGCATTCTTAGCAGGGATTTAACCCACCGGCCCGCTCACCGTGAATCAGGCCTCGGAATGCGCACCGTTGCCGTTCAGGTGCCGCACCTGCTGAATAGGCACTGAGGCCACCCGTGTCTTCAGCTCCTTGCTGGGCTTGAAACGGACCACACAACGGTCAGGAATCATGACGTCCGAATTTGGCTGCTTGGGGTTACGCCCCACTTTGCCCTTAGCCACCCGAAGATCGAATGTTCCAAAAGTCCGCAAAGTTATTTCATTTCCTGCCGCCAAATGCTTGACCGCCAGTTCCATGAAGCACTCGAGCATGAGAGTCACGTCCGAGTGTTTAATCCCGGTGACGTCACTCAGTTCAGTGATGAGTTCTTTTTTGGTGATCGTGGACATGACATTTCGACTAGCGAGAGGCACGACTCACCGCAACTAATTTCTATCTCAAAATTAAATTCTTACTTAAACTGCATTAGACCATTTTCTCTCACAAATTAGTCCGTTTGACTGTTTTTAACCTCACCACTGGTTCGAAAGTGCGCTTTACACAGCACCTGCAAAATCTCAGCTCCATGTTCCTCTACCAATTTGCGTGCCGATTGTTTCACCAATTCTGAAACGCCTTTGGGAAATTCCACGCCGTAGCGAGCGCCCTGCGCTTTCAGCCAGCCAACGAACGCCTCACGAGCTAGGATCGAGGCGGCGGCCACCGCCGGATCACTCTCCGCCTTTGTTCGCTGCACCAGTTCGATGCCACGACCACGCTCTTGCAGTGCCCTTTGGAGCACGGCGGGATTGGCGAACTGATCGGAAATGGCACGCGGACAGTCTGGTACGCGCTCCAGCAGGTTTTCAATGATCCGTGCGTGCCCCCAGGCCAACAGGCGGTTCAAATTGCCGAATTTCTCGTACAACTGGTTGTAGCGCTCTGGGTGGATCGCGATCACCTCCCACGCGAGGCCGCGAACTTGACGGATTTCAGCGGCAAGTTTGGCGATGCGCTCGTCACTGCCGATGCGCTTGCTGTCCACGGCACCGAGATCACGCAGCCGACGAACCGCATCGCCATCGACATAAACTCCAGCGATGACCAGCGGGCCGAAAAAGTCGCCCTTGCCGCTTTCATCCACGCCAATGTGCGGCTGGAACATCTCCGGCTGATGCACCTCCTCGTAGCCAAGTTTCGCCTCGCCCAGGATTTCAGGTTCAAGCAGGTTCGTGACGAAATCCTCGGTCCCCTTCCCCTGCACGAGCACTTTCGGCCCTTTTTCATACACGAGCACGTTCACCTTGGGTTTTGTGGCCGCGTAGATGCAGTAAGGCTTGGTCATAAAATCAAAGCCACGCTCTGAAAGCAATGAGCGGAGTTTCTCCGCCTGGGCGGTGGTCAAGGCTTGCGTGTGGCTGGTGAGGGCGGGCATGCGTTCGCAGCATAACGATCATCAGCGCAAAGACTCGTGGAAAATGTCCTCATCTGCATCAAGTGACGGCGCATGCCCGCCCGCATCAACTCACCCGATCCATCCAGGATGGCCTCCGCACTCGTGGAGTGGTTCAGCCAGCACGGTCGTGACTACCCATGGCGGCGCACGCGTGACCCGTATGCCATTCTCGTCTCTGAAATCATGCTGCAGCAGACGCAGATCGCCACTGTGCTGGGCCGGGGCTACTACACGCGATGGCTGGAGCAGTTTCCTGATTTTCAAACGCTCGCCAGCGCTGGCGAAGACGCGGTGCTGAAAGCCTGGGAAGGTCTCGGATATTATCGACGCGCACGGAATTTGCAGCGACTCGCCAAGGTGGTGATCGAACAGCATGGCGGCGTGTTCCCACAGGATCACACCGCCATTCTCGCCCTGCCCGGCATCGGTCCTTACACAGCGGGCGCGGTGGCGAGTTTCGCGTTCGGCCAAGCGCAGCCGATTGTCGATGGCAACATCGCCCGCGTGTTGTCCCGCGTTCACAACGACGCCACGCCGGTCGATTCCACCTCTGGCAACAAGCGTCTCTGGGAACGTGCGAAAGCGCTCGTGGCTGCGACGGACGATCCGCGTACGCTGAACTCCGCGCTCATGGAGCTGGGGCAAACGCATTGCACCCCCACGAAACCCGCGTGCATTCTTTGCCCGGTGCGTGATCAATGCCGCACCACCAAGCCGGAATCCCTGCCCGTGAAGCAGGCGCGGCAGGAAATCACTGCCGTGACGGAGCGTGTCATCTTCCTGCGCACGAGCCAGGGTGTACTGCTGGAACAAGAAACCGGCAAACGCCGCACCGGTCTGTGGAAACTGCCCGCGCTGCCCGCCGCGCATGAGGACAAGCCGCCTCCGGTGTTGTTGAAAACGCAATACGGCATCACACGCTACAAAGTGACCTTGTGGGTGCATGAACCGCACGATTCACAGATGCCATGGCCGGACACGCACCTCTTCATCAGTTTCGACGAGCTTGAATCCACCCCCATGCCAACGCCTTATCGCCGCGCATTGCGCCAACTCTTGGAACGAGGCGAGTTCAGACTCGACGCATGAGCCACACGCGGCACTTTATCGTTTACATCCTGCTCAATTCAGTCTGCAATCCACACACCCATGAAAATCCGCTTTTTGCTCTCCTGCCTGACCGTCCTGCTCGCCGCCTGCAAGCCTGCTGAACAGCCGGGGGCCGTCGCGCCTTCCGCCGCTCCAACAGCGGTAGCCTTACCCGCCGCGAAATCCAACAAGCCGCAGGTGCTCGCGGCCAATTACCCGCTGCAATACTTTGCCCAACGCATCGCCGGTGATGTAGTCGAAGTGCGCTTTCTCGCTCCGAAGGATGAAGACCCTGCCTTCTGGCAGCCGGACGAGGCCGCCATCACCGCTTTTCAAGGCGCGGACCTCATTCTCATGAACGGAGCCAACTACTCCAAGTGGGCAGACAAAATCACGCTGCCGGAATCCAAG
>CAXNGR010000233.1:0-6511 GCA_964201265.1 Verrucomicrobiaceae bacterium | reverse complement strand
AGCTTGCCGTTGTAGTCGGCGGCGAAGTCACACACGGTGGCGAGCTGGATATTCATCAGAATTGGGAACGCTAGTCGCGTCCAAAGAGCCGCTTGAAGAAGCCGCCCAGGGTTTTTTTCTGCGGGGGTGGTGGTGGAGCCGGGCGGTCTGGCACGACTCTGTCCCCTCCGTCGCCATCCTGCACCTCATCCTCGACCACCTTGGCCTTGGGCACGTCTTTCATCGCCAGCAGCATCGGATCATCGGCCGGGGCTTTCTCAAAGATGTTGTTGAAGACCTCACGGACGATCGGCGCCGCCTTCTGGCCACCGCTGACGGTTTCGCCCGGCTCACCTTCGTAAACGACGGCGAAGGCAAACATTGGCTTTCCTGCCGGCAGAAAGCCGGTGAACCAAGCCAAGTTTTGATCCTTGGCGATCTTCCACTGCGCAGTTCCGGTCTTGCCGGCGATCTCGGCGTGCTTGATCCCGGCTGAGCGGCCTGTGCCACCACCGCCATTGACCACGGCCACCATGCCATTGATCACCGTCTGGCGGTGTTCCGGGTTCAGGTCGATGCGTTTGCGGTCTTTGGGCTCGTAAGCCATCACCACGCGGTCCGCCATGTCCTGAACCTGCAAAACCAGCCTTGGCTGTGGGATGCGCGTGCCGTCGCCCAGACCGGCCATGCATTGGCAGACTTGCAGCGGCGTGGCCAGCACTCGGCCCTGGCCGATGGCCATGTTCGCCAAGTCACCGGACTGCGTCTTGGCCCCCAGGTTCTGCTGCGACCAAGCGTTGGTCTGCACAAAGCCCGCACCTTCTGCCTTGAGCGGGATGCCCGTACGCTCACCGAAGCCTAAACGCAGGGCCATGTTGGAAAGATAATCCGCCCCCGAGTCCAGCGCCGCACGGTAGAACCAGGTGTTGCAAGAGCGCTTGATGGCCGTGACCACCGTCATCGAACCCTCACCTTCCTTGTTCCAGTTGTGGAAGACGCGGTTGCCGACCTCCATCGCGGTGGTGCAGTCATAATAAGTCTTCGCTGTGACCTTGCCGCTATCCAGCGCGGCCAGCGCGGTCACGATCTTGAAAGTCGAAGCCGGTGGATACTCGCCGCGAAACGCCCGCGGATAAAGCGGCAGGCGCGGGTCTTTTGTCAGCTCTTCATAGCGCTTCTGGCGGATGCCGGGGACGAACTCATTGAGGTCAAAGCCGGGGTTCGAGGCCATCGCCAGGATGTCGCCATTCGTCACGTCCATGATCACCATCGCACCGCTGGTGGTGTGCTTACGGAGAGCGTTCTCGGCGTACTTTTGGAAGTTGTAGTCGATGGAAAGTACCACATTGCGCCCCGGACTCGGCACACGGCGCACGTCCTCGGACAAACGCTTGCCATCCGGACTGAACAGCACATTCACGATGCCGGGTGCGCCTTTCAAATCACTGTCAAAAGCGGTTTCGATGCCCTCGCGTCCCTCCATCTCCTCAAAGACCGGGTCACCGTCCACAATCGGCCCAGTGGGCAGCGGGCGCGTCTTGCCCGTGTAACCGACGATGTGGCAGGCGGTGGCTCCTTGCGGATAATGGCGCAGGTAAGACGGCTGCAGCACGAGATTCGTGCCCAGCAGCGGCTGGAGCTTTTCCTCCATGTCCGCCGTGATCTCCACATTGAGGCCTTCCTCAATGGAAAACACCAGCGGCAGCCAGCGGCGGTGCTTGTAATGCAGCAACAGCTTGTCATCCGAGAGGGACCAAGCCTTGCCCAGCACACTGTTCGCGGCGTCGATGGTCTTTTTGGCAAACGCCACGATCTGCGCATCGCTCGCGCCCTCCATGTAGGGCATGACGAGGGCCAGATAATTCGCGGCGCGGTTTTGCGCGAAGGGGATGCCATTCCGGTCCACAATCTGCCCGCGTGGCGCAGGCACGCTCAGCGTCAGCGCCCGAGCTTCCTTCTGAGTCTGCCAGGAGGCCTTCAAATCCTCTTTCGGCGGGGGAGGCAGCTTGGAAACATCCGCTTTGGGTTCATCCAGCACCGGCTGCGCCTTCAGCACGACCTGGGCCTCGGCGACCAGCGGCAGGCTCGTGGCGATGAAAAAACACACCGCGCGGCACAGGCGCGGATTCTTCAGAGAGAAGGGAAAAGACATGAGGGTCGGAAAAAGAACAGCCGCCGGGAATCGATCCGCCCCCCGGCAGCGCCCCGAACATGCGGCCCCGTGCGCACGGCGTCAAGGCGCAGGTCATGCAGCGGTAATTGGGCGATCCTGGAAAAAGGGATTGCGCAAAACAGGCTCATTTGCTGGAATCGCCCGCTTTCCACCCACCTCCACCTCTCATGAGCAACTCCGCCGTCGGCAAACCCGACATGAAACTCTTCTGGGCCTGCTTCATTGCCCTCGTCGCCACCTCCTTTGTCTTCGGCGTTCGGGCCAATACCATCGGCCTGCTTCAAGACGGCTTCAATCTCTCGGAAAACGAGAAGGGAGCCATCAATGGTGCGGGCATGTGGCCCTTCGCCTTGAGCATCATCTTCTTTAGCCTGATCATCGACTGGGTCGGCTACAAGACGGTGGCCCTTTTCGCTATCGTTTGTCACCTCGTCTCCCTGGTGCTGACTTTGAATGCGGATGGCTTCACCTCGTTCTATTGGAGCACTCTCCTCGTCGCTGTGGCCAATGGCACGGTGGAATCCTTCATCAACCCGGTGGTTGCCACGGTCTTCAGCAAAGAGAAGTCGAAGTGGCTGAACATCCTCCACGCAGGGTGGCCTGCGGGTCTGGCGCTTGGAGCTTTGTTCTGCGCCTTGTTCCCTAACACGACGCTTGGTTTTGATGCCGTCTGGAAATTTCGCTTCGCGCTCTGCTTCGTCCCGGTCGTCATTTACGCCCTGCTCATCCTGCCCTGCAAATTCCCCGTCAATGAACGCGTCGCTGCGGGTGTTAGCTATCGTGACATGCTCAAGGAGGTCGGTGCGCTCGGCTTTTTCATGATCACTGCCTTGATCGTCGCCGCTGTTTACCAAATGGCGGGTCGGGAAGTAAACTGGACCACGGATCTTGCCATATCCGCCGGAGTGGCCGTTTTGATCGGCCTCTACACCCGCTCTTTCGGCAACTGGCTCTTCTTGCTGGTGCTCGTCATCATTGGACCGCTGGCGACCACCGAACTCGGCACCGATGGCTGGATGCCTGAACTGCTGAAACTCAACGGCCCCGCCGACTCGCCGAACTTTGCCGCCTGGGTGTTTGTGTATGTCTCCGCCATCATGACGATCCTACGCTTTTACGCCGGGCCGATCGTGCACCGTTTCTCCCCCATCGGCCTGCTGGTCTTGGGAGCTGCTGTGGCCATCGTCGGCCTGCTGCTGCTTTCGAAAAGCGTCGGCTGGGCCATCGTCGCCGCCTCAACCATTTACGCGTTTGGAAAAACCTTCCTGTGGAGCACCACGCTTGGCCTGACCTCCGAGCAGTTCCCGAGAGGCGGCGCACTCACCCTGAACGGCGTCTCCGCCGTCGGAGTGCTCTTTCTTGGCGTGCTGGGCAGTCCGTTCATCGGTTACCAGCAGGATCAGGACATGCACCAGCGACTGACCAAGGATCACGGGGCCCTGCTCGCCCAAGTCGCCGGTCCGTCCAAGCCCAGCATCTTCGGAGAGACCCCCAGCTTGGATCAAGAAAAGATCAAAGCGCTAGATGCCACCGCAGCCAAAGAACTCAACGCCGTCCAGGCCGACAGCAAGCGCGGTGCCTTCACCAACATCGCCGTGCTGCCGGGCTTCATGCTTGTCTGTTACCTCGGCATGTTCTTCTGGTTCCGAGCCAAAGGAGGCTACAAACCGGTGGACCTCGCCGCCTCTCACTAATGCGACAGCGCATTTTTTCCTTGTCGCATTGAAGCGGGGCACCTAAAACACGCGCTTTCCCGTCAACCATCAACTAACCACATCCACACACTCCCCTCTTGTATGAGCGAAACCAATCGATCGAGACTTCTCTGGGCCGGCTTCATGGCCATTCTTGCCGCAGGCGTCGGCTTCGCCATTCGTGGCGGCATCTTTGACAACTGGGCCAAGGAATATGGCTTCACCGGGGCGCAGCTCGGTGCCATCGGCGGCGCGGGCTTTTCCGGCTTTTGCTTCGGCATCATCCTGGGCGGCGTGATCGTTGACAAGATCGGTTATGGCAAGCTGGTGGCCCTGGCGCTCATCTGCCACATCCTTTCCGCCGTGGTCACCTTCGGAGCCAGCACGCCGGAGAACGCTTATAATTTCCTGTTCTGGGGCATGTTCATCTTCGCCTATGCCAACGGCACGCTCGAAGCCGTGGCAAACCCGCTGGTGGCAACGTTGTTCCCAGAAAACCGCACGCATTACCTCAACATCCTGCACGCCTCCTGGCCTGCGGGCATGGTGCTCGGTTCTGTCGTGGGCTGGGTGCTGGATGACAAGATGCAGGTCGGCTGGAAAACTCAGCTCGCCCTCTACCTCGTCCCGACCGTGCTCTACGCGATCATGTTCATGGGCCAGAAATTCCCCAAATCCGAGGCCGCCGAGAAAGGCGCGAGCTTCGTGGAAATGTTCAAGCCGGTGGGCATCCTTGGTGCCGTCGTCGCCTGCTACCTGCTTTCCTTGTTCTTCGGGGACATCAGCAAGGCGCTTTCACCTGACAATGCCAAGCTCATCGGCTACGGCATCGGCGGTCTGCTGCTCATCACGGTGGCGATCATCACCAAGTTCTCCTTCGGTTCCTTCATCCTCTTTGTGCTGTTTGTGACCCACGCCCTCGTCGGCGCAGTCGAACTCGGCACCGACGGCTGGATTCAGAACATCACGGGCAACCTGTTCACCTCTGAAGAGGGCAAATATCTCTTCATCTGGACCTCTGCCATCATGTTCGGCCTGCGTTTCTGCGCCCACTTCATCGAAACGAAGCTCGGCCTTTCCCCCATCGGCCTGTTGCTCGTCTGCGCCATCATTGCATGCGTCGGCCTGAATCTTGCCAGCAGCATGGAAACCTTCTCCATGGCGATGATCGCCCTCGGCATCTACGCCGTAGGCAAGACCTTCTTCTGGCCGACCATGCTCGCCGTCGTCGGTGACCGCTTCCCACAGTCTGGCGCTGTCGCCATGTCCATCATGGGCGGCATCGGCATGCTCTCCGCCGGTTTGATCGGCGGCCCAGGCCTGGGCTACTGCAAAGACCGCTTTGCCGGTGAGGAACTGAACAAGGCAGACGCCGCGCTCTATGCCGAATACAAGGCCGCCACCCCGAGCACCTTCCTCAATCTGAAGGCCACCGAAGCCTTCGGTCTCGACGGCACGAAGCTGGCCGCAGCCAAGGAAGCCAAGGAGAAGACCCCGCAGCAAAAGCTCGTCGTCGAATCTGACCAGAAGGGCGACCGCGCCACGCTGAAGGCGGACGCCTACATCCCGGCCACCATGGCGGGCATCTACCTGCTCCTCCTGCTCTACTTCAAGGGCATCGGCGGCTACAAGGCGGTCAAGATCGACGAAGCGTCGGCCTAAGCCTGCTTTCAGAGCCATTCCCACGCGGCGTCCCCTCACCGGGACGCCGTTTTGTTTTCCTGCTTGCAGCCAACTTGAAACTTTGAACCTTGAAACTGAAACTCATCCGCCATGCCCACCTACGTTTACGAAACCATCCCGCAGTTTGAAGGCGAGCCCGCCAAGCGTTTTGAAATCCGCCAAAGCATGAAGGACGCAGCACTCACGCAGCATCCTGACAGCGGCCAGCCCGTACGCCGCGTGCCCATCGGCGGCACTGGCCTCATGGGAGCCAGCAGCAGCGCCAGCACCTCAAGCGGTGGCTCCTGCGGCACTGGCTGCGGTTGTCATTGAGTTAGGCACCACTCGAATGAAGATGTGGGCAAAATATCGCAAATGGAAGCATGGGCTGTTCATCCCGCTGGCTGTCCTTGCGGGTAGCTTTCTGCAGGGCGCGAGCGAACTATCGACAATGTGGTTCGTCGGAATAGGCATCGCCGCCTTTCTGGGAATCGCCTATCTCGCCGAGGAAATGGTGTGGATGATCCAAGGCCAAGGGCGGCCCTGCGGTCATTGTGACCGCAAGATTCCGATGCGGTCTTTCCGTGTGCATACCGTCTGCCCCCACTGTGGGCTGACAGACGCTTAGCCTCCGCAACCAAACGCCGCGCTGAATTAGTCCGTGCTTTCCGCCGGTGCCGCTGAAGTGGATTTTCTCAGCAACCGCGCCGCATAAAAGCCATCAAACGCGCCCGTTTCCGGTGTGCGGCGCAGTTCTTCCTCCAGCGTCCATTCGTCGCCATGCTTGGCCAGAAAAGCCTGCACTTGGCGCTCATTCTCGCTCGGCAGGATGCTGCACGTCGCATAAACGAGCTTTCCGCCGGGCACGACCATGCGGCTGTAGCTTTCCAAAATCTCCGCCTGCAACGTGGTGAGGCGGTCGATCTCCGTGTCGCTCAATTTCCACTTCGCATCGGGGTTGCGGCGCAAAACACCCAGACCGGAGCATGGCACGTCCAGCAGC
>CAXNGR010000232.1:0-6532 GCA_964201265.1 Verrucomicrobiaceae bacterium | reverse complement strand
CACGGCTTGCGACGATTTGGTCGGCTGTGCCGCCATCGTGATGACTTTCCTCGAACTCGCCTGCCTGAACATTCAGACCACGGTTCATGCGGTCTTCACACGTGCGGAAGAGGTCGGCTGGCTCGGCGCTTGGCAGCTCGCGCAGAAGTGGCCCTTCGGCAAAGACAGCGTGTTTCTCTCCCTCGAAACCAGCCGTCCGGTGAACGGTGCGGTCATGGGCGGCGGCCCCATCATTCGTGTGGGAGATCGTCTTTCCATCTTCGACAGCGAGGCCGTGTCTGTTTTGACGACCACGGCGAAGGAGCAGGGCATCCGAGTGCAGCGCTGCCTGCTTGATGCCGGTGCCTGCGAGGCCACAGCCACTCAGGCGGCAGGCATCCGCAGCGCGGGCATCTCCATTCCGCTTGGCACCTATCACAACATCAACGACGCCCGCCAGATCGCCCCTGAGTTCGTCATGATGGACGATTTGAAGTCGCTTATTAACCTCCTCAAAGCCATCGTCGCCACCAAGCACGACGGAATCGGCGAGCGCACCATCCGCGAGCGCGTGGATCTGCGCATGGCTGAGCATGCGGAGCATCTGAAGGCGGGAACGAAGCTGTTTAAGTAGGTTCAAAGTTTCAGGTTCCATGTTTCAAGTCTGCGGACCTGGAACATGAAACTTGTAACTTTAAACTTGGAACTTCTGCCGCCCTCGCCTTCTTCCGCGCCCCTATGTCCAGCGAGCAGCGCAAAGCCTTTCCATTCTCCGAGTTTGAACCGAAGTGGCAGGATGTGTGGGAGGCCAAGAAGGCCTTCCGCACGCCGAACCCCGGTGATGCCGACTTCGATGCCTCGAAGCCGAAGTACTTCGTGCTCGACATGTTTCCGTATCCCAGCGGCGCAGGTTTGCACGTCGGTCATCCCGAAGGCTACACCGCCACGGACATCATCGGCCGGTTCAAGAAGATGTCTGGCTTCAACGTGCTGCACCCGATGGGCTGGGACGCCTTTGGCTTGCCCGCGGAGCAATACGCCATCAAAACCGGCCAGCATCCGCGTGCGACGACGGAAAAGAATATTGAAGGATTCCGCGGCCAGTTGAAGCGTCTTGGCTTTGCCTACGACTGGGATCGCGAAGTGAACACCACCGACCCCGGCTACTTCAAATGGACGCAGTGGATCTTCCTGAAGCTCTACAACTCCTACGTCGGTGACGATGGCAAAGCGCGCCCCATCGCTGAACTCGAAGCGCAGGGCCTGAGCCGCGAGGAGATCGACCATCGCCGTCTCGCTTACGTTTCTTCCGCGCCGGTGAACTGGTGCCCGGAACTCGGCACGGTGCTCGCGAATGAAGAAGTGGTGGATGGCAAGAGCGAAGTCGGCGGATTTCCCGTCGAGCGCCGCCCGATGCGCCAGTGGATGCTGCGCATCACCGCTTTTGCGCAGCGTTTGATCGACGAACTCGACGGCCTCGACTGGCCGGAAGGCATCCGCATGCTGCAACGAAACTGGATTGGCCGCAGCGAGGGCGCTGAAGTGAAATTCAAGGTCGCTGGCAGCGACGAAACGATCACCGTCTTCACTACAAGGCCCGACACGCTTTTTGGAGCCACTTACATGGTGCTCGCGCCCGAACATCGCCTCGTGGATGAAATCGTCACCGAGGAACAGCTCGCCGCCGTCGAGGAGTATCGCGAGAAGACCGCCCGTAAGAGCGATCTGGAGCGCACGGAACTCGCCAAGGAAAAATCCGGTGTCTTCACCGGCGCTTTCGCCATCAACCCGGTCAACGAGGAGAAAATCCCCATCTGGATCGCCGACTACGTGCTCCAAGGCTACGGCACCGGTGCCATCATGGCCGTGCCCGCGCATGACGAGCGTGATTGGGAGTTCGCGAAGAAGTTTGAACTGCCCATCAAGCAGGTGGTGCAACCGCCAGAAGGCAAAGACTGGCAAGGATTCACCGACAACGGCATCGCGGTGAACTCCGGCTTCCTTGAGGGACTGCCAACACCGGAAGCAAAGAAGAAGATCGCTTCCTGGCTCGAAGAAAAAGGCCTCGGCAAAGGCACGGTGAACTTCAAGCTGCGTGACTGGCTGTTCAGCCGTCAACGCTACTGGGGTGAGCCGTTCCCGTTGGTGTGGGAAGATGGCAAGCATCGCAGCATTCCTGAAATCGAGCTGCCGCTGCTGCCACCGACGTTGGAAGACTTCAAACCGACCGGCACGCCCGAGCCGCCGCTGTCGAAGGCCACGGACTGGGTGCGCTACTCCGCCACCGCGACGCGTGAACTCAACACGATGCCGCAGTGGGCGGGTTCGTGCTGGTATTACCTGCGTTACTGCGATGCGCAAAACAGCGAGCGCTTTGTCGGCGAGGCAGCGGAGAAATACTGGATGGGCGGCGGCAAGCCCGGCGGCGTCGATTTGTATGTCGGCGGCACCGAGCATGCCGTGCTGCACCTGCTTTATGCCCGCTTCTGGCACAAGGTGCTCTTTGATCTCGGCTACGTCAGCACGCCGGAGCCGTTCCAGCGTCTAGTGAACCAGGGCCTGATCATGGGCGAGGACGGCCAGAAGATGTCCAAGTCACGCGGCAACGTGGTGAACCCCGACGATGTCGTGGCCGAGTATGGTGCCGATGCGCTGCGCCTGTATGAGATGTTCATGGGCCCGCTGGAGCAGGTGAAGCCGTGGAGCATGAAAGGCGTCGAGGGCGTCTATCGCTTCCTCGCCCGCGTTTGGCGTCTGGTCATGGAAGTCGATGACGAAGGCGTTTGGGGCGTGTCATCGGCACTGCAAGACGTGCCTGCGAACAAGCAGCTCACCAAAGCGCTGCATGAGACGATCAAAAAGGCCGGCGAGGACATCGAGAAGCTCAGCTTCAACACCGCGATCAGCCAGATGATGGTTTGCACGAACGCCTTCACCGGCGCTGAAGTGAAACCCGCTGCGGCCATCGTCACCTTCCTCAAAGTGCTCAGCCCTTTCGCCCCGCATCTCGCGGACGAGCTGAATGCCCGCATCGCCAGCAAGTTCCCCGCCTTGGCTCACCCCGGCCTAATCAGCGACGCCACTTGGCCGACCTACGATCCCGCCGCGCTCATCGAAGACGAAGTCGAAGTCGTCTTCCAGGTCAACGGCAAGCTCCGCGACAAAGCCCGCGTGCCGATTCAGGCCACCAAGGAGGAGATCGAAAAGATCGCCCTCGCCAGTGCCCGCGTGCAAGAGTTCATGGAAGGCAAGCCGCCGAAGAAGATCATCGTCGTGCCGGGGAAGCTGGTGAACATCGTGGTGTAACGCCTATTTTGCCGGAGTACGGATGCCCTCATCCGCATTGGAAGATTGCGGACGAGGGCGTCCGCGCTCCTGTGCGTGCCATGCGTGTCGCCCTTTTGCATTACACCCTTCCGCCGGTCATCGGCGGCGTGGAGCGTGTGATTCGCGATCAATCGGCGGCTTTGCGCTCGCTCGGTCATGAGGTCATGCTCTTTGACCGGAGAGCGGATGCCCTCATCCGCCTTCGTGATTTGATCAAGCGTGAGCCTTCTCATGAATCCACCGTTGCGGATGGGGGCATCTGCACTCCTTTTCAGCGGGTGCAGCGTTGGATCGAGCAGGATGATCATCATCCTTACTTCGAGCCGACGAAGGAAATCACCCGGCACCGCCACGACCTTCCACACTGGCAGCAGGCTGGAAAACTGATCTTTGTCACCTGGCGGCTTGCGGACTCGCTGCCGCAGGAAAAGCTGGCCGAGCATCGAAACCAAAAGTGCTATTGGGAGATAAAACATCCGAAACCGTGGTCCGCAGCCGAGGAACTAGAGCGTCACGCCCTCTTTGATGCCCAGGTCGAAGCCTGGCTCAACGCTGGCATGGGAAGCTGCGTGCTGGAACAGCCTGAGGTCCGCCAAGGGTTGATCGACACGCTTCATCACGCCGACGGGAAGGACTACGACCTGCTGAGCTATGTGATCATGCCGAATCATGTGCATCTGCTGTTCCGGCTGCGAGCCGGAGCGGCGCTGGAAGAGGTGATCAAGGCGTGGAAGAGCGTGTCTTCGCGGCGAATTGCCAAATTCACGGGGACGAAGGGCGAGTGGTGGCAGGAGGGGTATCGGGACCGGTTGATTCGCGGGCCGGAGCATTTGGAGAACGTGCTGCATTACATCCGGCGGAATCCGCTGGAGGCGGAACTGCGCGAGGGGGCGTTTGTGTGGTGGGAGTGCGGACGCCCTCGTCCGCATTCGTTCAAAGTGGATGGGGGCATCCGCGCTCCATGGGCCGTCATCGTCCACAATGTCTTCACCATGCCGTTCGATCTCGAATGGACGCGGGAACTTCTCGAACTCACCCGCACGAGGCCAGACATCCGCTGGATCAACTGGGTCCACGACGTGCGCTGGGCCGAGCAGGTGCCGCAGGCGGTGCATGTGGCTGTTTCGGAGCATCGGCGGCTGGAATACGCGAAAGTCACCAGCGAGCCGATCCATGTCATTCCGAACGGCGTGGATGCGGCGGCGGTTTTGGGCCTCACGGAGCGTGTTTCGGCACTGAAACTCGAAAACGCGGGTCTCGTGCTGCTCCAGCCAACACGCTTCGTACGGCGCAAAAACATCGAACTCGGGCTGCGGGTGCTCGCGGAGCTGCCAGAGGCGGTTTATGTCGTCACCGCTGCTCCTGACCCGCATCAGAGTGATGGAACGATCTATTTCAGCGAACTCGTCGTGCTCGCGGAATCGCTTGGAGTTCGAGATCGAGTGCTGTTTCTCGGTGAATCGGGTACTATGAGCGACGATGACGTGCGCGGCCTTTACCAGATGGCGGACGCGTTGTTTTTCCCCAGCACACAGGAAGGTTATGGGCTGCCACTGATCGAAGCGGCACTGCATGGTGTGCCGGTCGTCTGCTCGGACATCCCGGCGCATCGGGAAGTGGCGGTAGGAGCCACGTTTTTCAGCCTGGAAGAGCCAGCGGGGCTGATCGCCGAGAAAATTCGTGAGAATGCCTCCGTGCAGGCCCGCATGGAGCGCCGCGCACTCATTCGGCGACTCTCCTGGGAGAGAATCGTGCGGGAGCGGCTGGAACCGTTGCTTTTGGGCGATAGCACGCCATGAGTGACCTGGATGACCCGACACTCTCACAAGTCCGAAATCCAGGCCGCCATCCAGGCCCGGCATCAAAACATCTTCGCCTTCCTTGGCGCGCATGAGGTGGGAGGCGGGAAGCAGGTGGTGCGCACGATCCAGCCCTACGCAGCCGTGGTGGATGTCATCGTGAACGGCCAACGCTACGAAGCGCAAAAGCTGCACGAAGACGGCTACTATGAAGCGGTGACGCCCAGCGGCCTGTATGAGATCGACATCACCGACCACGATGGGCTAACGCAGCGGATTGTTGATCCGTATTCGTTTGGCCTGCTGTTGGGCGAACAGGACGTGCATTTCTTCCGTGAAGGCTCACACCAGCGCCTGTGGGAGATGCTGGGAGCGCGAATGAAGACCGTGGATGGCGTGGAAGGCTGCCAGTTCGCCGTCTGGGCACCAAATGCGCAGCGCGTGTCGGTGATTGGAGACTGGAACCGCTGGGACGGTCGTGTGCATGTGATGCGGAACCGCATTGAGGCCGGTGTCTGGGAGATTTTCATCCCAGGCCTGCCAGAGAACTCGCACTACAAATTCGAGCTCATCGACAAGCACGGCCACATGCGGGTGAAGAGCGATCCCATGGCGAACTACGGCCAGAATGGGGCGCAAACGGCAAGCCTGACCTTTGACATGGAGCGCTACGGCTGGGCGGACGCGGAATGGATGCAGCGCCGCCCCGCGAACGATCTGTATCACTCCGCCATGAGCATCTACGAGGTGCATCCCGGCTCATGGAAGCGGAACGTGAACGATGGCGGTCGCTGGCTTACCTATCGCGAACTGGCGGATGATTTGATCCCGTATGTCAAAGGACTCGGCTTCACGCACATCGAGCTGATGGGCATCGCCGAGCATCCGTTTGACGGCTCCTGGGGCTATCAGGTCACGGGCTACTATGCGCCGACCAGCCGCTTTGGGAATCCTGACGAGTTTCGTGAATTCGTGGACCGATGCCATCAAAACGGCATCGGCGTGATCCTCGATTGGGTACCCGGCCATTTTCCAAAGGATGAGCACGGCCTCGCCAAGTTCGACGGCACCGCCTTGTATGAGCACGAAGACCCGCGTCTCGGCGAGCACATGGACTGGGGCACGCTGATCTTCAATTACGGTCGCAACGAGGTGAAGAACTTCCTCGTCAGCAACGCGCTTTACTGGCTGGAGCAGTTCCACATCGACGGACTGCGGGTGGATGCCGTAGCTTCGATGCTCTACCTCGATTACTCGCGCAAAGCAGGCGAGTGGGTGCCAAATCACCTTGGCGGTCGGGAAAACCTCGCCGCGATCGCCTTCATGCGGGATCTCAACCAGGTGTGCTACAGCCTGCATCCCGGCACCACGATCATCGCCGAAGAAAGCACCGCCTGGCCGGGGGTTTCACGTCCGGTGAGCAGCGG
>CAXNGR010000231.1:0-6554 GCA_964201265.1 Verrucomicrobiaceae bacterium | reverse complement strand
GTGGTCGTGGTCTGCACCCAAGCGGTCTCCCCGCACCATTCGCGGGCTTTTTCGGCCATCTCGCCAGCCTGCTCCAGAGTCTCGGTCACAGCGAACATTGTGCTGCCAGAGCCGGACATCAGCGCAGCGCGCACCTCTCCATGCTCCAGCAGCCAAGTTTTGAGGGAAGGGAGCAGCAGGAATTTTTCAAACACGGGACGTTCGAGGTCGTTCACCATCGCTCCCCAGGGGCAGAGCTGGGGAGCGTAAAGCACCCCTGGAATTTCCTTTGAGTCTGACCAGCGCTTGTAAGCCCAGGGCGTGGGGATGGGAAACGGCGGCTTGATCAGCACCAGCGGCAGATGCCAGGGAAACTCGGCGGGCGTCACCTGCTCGCCTCGCCCTGATCCATCTGCTGCCGGAGTGTCGAGCAAAAAGCACGGCACATCCGAGCCGATCTGCGCCCCCAGCTCGATCAACTGCTCCAGCGAGAGCGGATTCCCGGTCAGTTCGTTGCAGGCCTTCAAAACGGTGGCCGCATTCCCACTGCCGCCGCCGAGACCAGCCCCAGCGGGGATTTTTTTCTCCAAATGGATACGCCAGGAGGATTGCCTGCCCGTGCGGTTCTCGAAGGCGCGGAGGGCTTTCATGGCAAGGTTCGACTCATCCAGCGGCACCGTCGGCTCCGAGCAGGTGAGTCTTACATCAGTGCCCGTGCCGCGATGCTCGACTTCGACGAGATCGCCCAGCGCCAGACGGCACAGACGAGTTTCCACCTCATGGAAGCCGTCTGGGCGTTTGCCCAAGACACGTAGCCAGAGATTGATTTTGGAGGGAGAATGAAAAGTCATCGCAGATCAGCTTTTTCGGCCCAGCAGCGCGAGCATGCGCCCGGTGCGGCCCTTTTCCATGCGGTAGGAATAAAACCGGCGCAAATCCGAAGACGTGCAAACGCCCGAGTCATGTACCTGCCCGGCCGGCACGCCCGCATCGAGCGCCTGCTGCCGAATTTGCGCCGCGAAGTCAATCTCATAGGCTGGTGGCCGGATGCACGGGCTGAGCTGGACGACCAGATCGACCGGATTCGTGCCATAATGCTGCTGCATGAGCGCTATGGCCTTCGACGTGATGCCGAGTTCGGAGCCTTTCTTGCCCGAATGCACCACACCAAACGCTCCGGTGCGGGCATCCGCCAGATAAACCGAGCAGCAGTCCGCCACATAGATGCCGATCACGAGTCCGGGCACGTTGGAGATGATGCCATCCGCTCCTGCCGCCACTTCGCTTTGAGGTGACTCCACCACCGCCACTTCGCAGCCATGCACCTGCTCGGCGATGCACAAGGCGGTGCCACTGAAGCCAAGCTCTGCCGCCTGCTCGTGATGCCAGGCCCACAACCGCTCCACCACCACCGCCCTCTCTGCGTCCACGTCGATCTCCGGGTGTCGCAGCGTGAAACGATGCACAAAACCAGGCAGAGCCTCAAGGGCGGGAAAGGACATCCAGGACATGGCCGCTGAGTCTCATGCTTTGGCGCGGGATTCAAGCGGGGATCGAGACCCAGCACCACACGCCTGCCGTTCAGCTTCGACATGCTGGCTTGACCACAGAGAGCAAGTCGAGACACTGGGCCGCCTCAAGCCTCTTACCATGATCAAATTCGCCTCCCTCGTCATTCTTCCATCCCTGCTCCTTCTCGGCTGTAGCCAGCCGACCAAGCCTGAGCCCAAAAAAGCTCCTCCTGCTGCCGCCTCTCTCCCTTCCACACCCGCTCCTGCGGCGACTTTAAATTTCAACGTCGGCGGCGGCATGCAAACCACAGCGTCAGGATTGCAGTTTGAGGTCTTGCAGCGCGGCAGCGGCACGGTTTCACCCAAAGCCACTGACACCGTCAGGGTCCACTATCACGGCACCTTGCTCAGCGGCGCGGTCTTCGATAGCTCGGTGGAGCGTGGTGAGCCGATCAGTTTCCCTCTGAATGGCGTGATCCGCGGTTGGACCGAAGGCGTGCAGTTGATGAAGGTGGGGGACAAGTTCCGGTTCGTGATTCCCAACTACCTCGGCTACGGCGGCAGCAGCCCCACCCCGAAAATCCCGCCCTTCAGCACTCTTGTCTTTGTGATCGAGCTGCTCGACATCAACGGACTCACCAACTGAGTGAGCCGCGCGGCTTTGCTCAAACGGGTGACAGATGACTTGCTGGCACGTTCGCCAGCCCATAGGTCGGCACGCGCATTCTGGCGAATGCGCCTGCTTACGCTCAGCGTGAGGCAGTTTTCGCACTGCGTTTGCCGAGGCAAATGAGGCTTTTGTCGCCACGGATGAAGATCTGGCCTTCGCTGAGGGCCGGAGAGGCGAAAACCTTCTCACCCAATTCGCTTTCGGCGAGAGCCTGATAGCTCTTGCCCGGCTTCACGGTGCGGAGCGTGCCGAAGTCGTTGATGAAATAGACGAGGCCCTCAGCGCTGGCTTGGGAGGGATGATGCTCGCGAAGGCGCTCCTCCCAGAGGATTTCGCCGGTCTTCGCGTCGAAACAGTGGCCGATGCCGCGTAAATGGGGGCAGGATGCACCAGGCTGACAAATCGTCAGTGGCAATAGCTTTAATCCATTCTGTCATGCTGTTGCAGCCCCGTTTCCTGGGGCTCATGGGACGGAATACTCACACATGAATTTTACCCTCCTATGTTGGTGCAAATCCACATTTTTGTTGTCGCACTCCAACATAGGAGGGTAAAACGACACCCATGAACGCTCCAGCCCGTACGTTTCCCATCAAACTGTCGGATATAAAGCTGCTGACAAACCTCACGATCTGTGAATGATCTTCAATGTTCGCTGAAGGAATGAAACACATCTGGAGCATTATCGGACTGATAGCACTCAGCGCCATATTTCTTCCGCTCCTGGCCGCGCTTCTCTTTGCCATGCCACTGGAATTCGGGGTCGCGACATGGCACAACTTAAGACTTGATGCCACGACCGACGGTTCGATCACTCATTCGGAAGTGACAAGACAGCGCGGTTCGAATGAGGGATCTTCGATTGCATACTCCTATGGCGTTGATGGATCATCATACCTGTCATCGAGATGGAGAGCTGGCCTGTTCAGTAACTCAAGCCGAGAGGATGGCGGAGGTGAGTTTGCGAAGAATCATCCCGTGGGAACTTCCGTTCAGGTGTTTTACGACTCTTCCAACCCAGAGTTCAGCATGCTTGAACGTGGATGGCCGAAATGGAGCTTGGGATTCTCAATGGCTGTTTGGGGGATACTTAGTTCCTATTACTTCAACCGGAGTGATCCGAAGACTCGACGGCTGTTTGTCGCATACCCCCTCTCTAGGGCACTCACCATTACAGGACTTTTCACAATTGTCCTCCTTCCTCCCACCCTTGACCACGAGACGATGCAGACTGTCATGATAGGCTTCGTCGTTATTGCTCTGGGTGCGCTGGGCTGGCTGTTGTTGCCAGTCGCCCGGAATGCCAACAGCGAACAAGACGTGGGTGGACAACCCGCTACCCCGCCGCGAGTCGGAGATTGAACCGTGACTAGAACCCATTACTATGAGTCGGCGTGGCGCTCCCGGTAGCGGGTGCCACCACTTCGACGTTCGTCTAACAACTGAATCCTCCACCATGGCCCACGGAAGAAAGCGCTCGTTTATCGGAGGCGTTATCGTAGGCGTTACGATGACCGTTGCCTGTTCGTTGGCTTTGATCTATGGCCTCGACATCACATTCGGCCCTCCCGGTTACCCACACTTTACCGAGAAGAGCGCAAGAGCCGCCACAATAGAGTGGGCCAGATTGAGTCCCTTTCCGGCGGAGGCTCAGAGCTTCACCATTGTTACGGGTGGAGGTATGTTTAGCCGCGAGTTTCGTGTTTCCTTTTTTGGTGATCCTACGGCCATTGCGGCTTGGGTCCGCAGTTGTCCAGGCATCGCTGATCCCAAGACGACGAGGACCGAGTCTCCAGACGGAAGCGTCACGTTTGAAATGCACGGCGGAGGCGGTGCAGAGTTTGCCGAGCTAGTTCATCATCCTGCCCGAGGCACCATCTTGATACGGACTTACTGGAGCTAGTGATCGCCACCGAATGAACATCCACCATCAACACCAAGACGAACGAACATGGTTATCATTGCGCGAAGCCGCGTGGAAAACGGTTGTTGGACGATTCGCGGTCGAGGTGTCTTGATCCTACTCCGTGGGGAAAGCTTTTCCCCGCTTTTTCGACGGTGTTTGGTCTGCTCGCGCAGTGTTTTGGCTTTTCGGTCTCGACAAAACGGATGCAGGCAATGTGTCGAAGGCTATCTGTCGTGTCATCAACGTCCACTCCTCGCCGTCGCCTGATCCGAACCGTTAACAAGTCCGGAGTGTGGAGCGGCGCTCAGCGTGAGGCTGTTTTCGCACTGCGTTTGCCGAGGCAGATGAGGCTTTTGTCGCCACGGATGAAGATCTGGCCTTCGCTGAGGGCCGGAGAGGCGAAAACTTTCTCACCCAACTCGCTTTCGGCGAGAGCCTGATAGCTCTTGCCCGGCTTCACGGTGCGGAGCGTGCCGAAGTCGTTGATGAAATAGACGTGGCCCTCGGCGCTGGCCAGGGAGGCGTGGTGCTCACGCAGACGCTCCTCCCAGAGGATTTCGCCGGTCTTCGCGTCGAAACAGTGGCCGATGCCGGAGTCGGAGACGATGAGGAAATGCTCACCTTGAATAATGGGCGATGGAACATAAGCCACGCCTTTGTTCGTGCGCCAGACGATGTGGGTGTTGGTGACGTTGCCGCTGCCGTCGGGCTTGATGGCCAGGAGGTGATGCTCAGGAAAACCGCCAGTCATGTAAAGCAGGCCGGTCTGCTCGCTGAAAACGAGCGAGGCGACAAACTGCTCCGTGGGCCCGTCGATGATCCACAGCAGCTTGCCAGTGCGCGGATCGTAGCTGGTCACGCACATCGTGCCGCTGAGCACCATCTGCGTGCGCCCGCCGATGTCGCGAATGAGCGGCACACAATAGCTGCGGGTGTGGTTGGGGCGTTCGATGCGCCATAGCTCTTTGCCGTCGGTTTTGGCCAGGGCGACGATGTAGCCGTTGCCGTCGTGGTCGCAGTTCACGATGACTTTGTCCTCAAACACTACCGGGCTAGAGCAGAAGCCGTGCTTGCTGGAAAACAGACCCGGACGCACCTGCCAGAGCGATTTTCCGTCAAAATCATGCGCTGAAATGACGACCGTGCCCTTCGGCACCTCGCCTTTGCCGATGACGCGTCCGCTGTTGGCTTTGCGCGTGGCTTCGGTTTCGGTGTTGTCCAGGAAGGCTGTGAAAACGCGCTCGCCGTCGGTGGCTGGCGTGCTGGAGGCTTGGCTGTTGAGGCGATGGATGCTCTCGATGGGCGCTTTGAGCACATTCGACTGCCAGAGTGTCTTGCCCGTGGGGCGGTCGAGGCAGATGAGGACACGCTGCTCTGATTCAGCCACAGCCGCAGCGATGAAAAGACGATCATTCCACACAATCGGTGAGGCATGTCCGCTGCCGGGCAGCTCGACTTTCCAAGTCATAGTCCCATCTGCCGAAACCGGAAAGCCTGTGTCCTGCGAAGTGCCGTCGAGCCGAGGCCCACGCCACTGAGGCCAGTTTTCAGCGAAGGACAGCGTGGGCCAAAGGGCAAGGAGCAGAGATAGAGAACGCAGAATCATGCGCGAGGATCAACGCCGCGAAAGGAACACTCGTTGCATGGCGAGCGCTGAGAATTCGACACTCTGCCTTTGTCTATAGGATCACCCCTGGCTGATACTTCGCGGCCTCAGGAAACTCCTTCGCGATGGCTGAGACGCGACCGCAGAAGGCATCGACCTGCTGCGGGGCATCTCCAGCGTTGGCCTTGCCGGCCTCGACGATGCGCTGCATGTCGGCCTCGGTGAGTGTCAGACGCGGATCATGCACCAAGCGGACGAGGAGATCGTTTTCGCGGACCTTGCCGGTGCGCATGTCCTTGGCGACCTGCACGGCATGCTCCTTGATGACTTCGTGCGCTGTTTCGCGGCCCGCGCCGGATTTGACGGCCTCCATCATGACCGTCGTGGTGAGCAGGAATGGCAGGTAGCGCATGAGTTCCTGCTCAATGACGGAATCGAAGACCTCCATTTGATCCAGTATCGTGAGGAAAGTCTCCAGCAAGCCGTCGAGCGCGAGGAACGCGTCTGGCAGCATCACGCGGCGCACGACGGAGCATGACACGTCGCCCTCATTCCACTGGTCACCTGCCAGACCTGCGGCCATGGCGAGGTAGCCTTTCAAAATGACATGCAGGCCGTTCACGCGCTCGCAGGAGCGGCTGTTCATCTTATGGGGCATGGCGGAGGAGCCGACTTGGCCTTTGGCAAAGCCTTAGGAGGCAAGTTCCTGCCCGGCCATGAGACGCAGCGTGCGGGCAAAGCTGGACGGGCCGCTGGCCACCTGGCAGAGCGAGGCGATGACCTGCATGTCGAGACTGCGCGGATACACCTGGCCGACGGCCCCGAAGGCCGCAGGCATGCCCAAGTGATGCAAAATGCGGCTTTCCAGCTCGCTGGCCTTGG
>CAXNGR010000230.1:0-6563 GCA_964201265.1 Verrucomicrobiaceae bacterium | reverse complement strand
CGGCCATCTCCAGGACGGTGCTGTAAAGATCCACCGCATGGACCAGCGCAGTGCTTTCGCGATTCGGAGCCACCACACCCGGACCACTGATGAGCAGCGGCACACGCACGCCGCCTTCATAGAGCGAGTCCTTCGAGTGGCCGTTGCTGAAAGGCGTCTGGATCACCTGATTCGTTGTGCCATTGTCACCGACGAAGATGATCCACGTGTTTGCCCGCACCGCCGGGCTCATGCCAGCCAGCAGTCGGCCGATCTCCGTGTCCATGGCCTGCACGGCGGCGTTGTGATGGGTGCGCTGATTGGCAGCGGTGTTGTTGATCGGCAGCGTGGCCCAGTTGCCGATGGTCGTGTCGTAGGTGTGGAGGTCATTCGGCGGCTTATGGAAAGGGGTGTGAGGAGCGTTGTAGGCCACCCAGGCGAACCAAGGATTGCTGCCGCGTGCGCCGATCCATGCCAGCGCATCGTTCGTCACATCCGTGGTGGCATAGGTGGTGGTGCCGTTCGCTGTGCCGGTGACGCCATTGATCGTTTTCGTCCACGCCGTGTAAGTGCCAGTGCCGCCACTGCCGCCCACGAGTGATCCGGTGAGGCAGCCGGCGTAGTGCGGCCAGCCCGCGATGTTCGCCGGATCATTCGCGATGTTTTGGCCCACCGTGACGTGCCATTTACCAAAATGCGCCAGCGAGTAGCCGAGGCCGCCATTCGCCGCGAAGGCTCTCGGCAGCGTGAACTCAGCAGCCATCAGTTGGCCGTCATTCGCGGTGACCGCCGTGGTCACACCATGACGGAACGGCTGCCGGCCTGTGAGGATGGAAGCGCGAGTCGGCGAGCACGTGGGCTGCGCATAGGCATTTCGAAACTGCACGCCGGTGGTCTTCAGCGCATTGATGTTCGGCGTCGGCGGCAGCACCGCACCGGGTGAGCTATTGTAGAGCGAGTGACTGTCCGTGCCGAAATCATCGGCGATGATCAAGAGCACATTGCGCTGCTGGGCCTGTGTTTGAGAGCTAAATGCAAACAGCAATGCGGTGACGAGAGAAGGCAGGGTTTTCATGGTTCTACCTCATAGAACCTCATCGCTTTAACAGGACCATGCCCTGCTGGATAAATTTGGTTTTATTTTCGGGTTTTGTCGGGTCGAGCCGTTAGATTGCACCTGCCATGCGAATCCTGCTGCTCGAAGATCAAGACCGTCTCCGCGCCTCCACCCAAAAAGGGCTGGAGGAGATGGGTTTCGCCGTGGATGCGGTCGAAGATGGCGATCTGGCGCTGGAGCAGGCTTTGACCCATCCTTACGATGCTGTGGTGCTCGACATCATGGTGCCAGGTCGTGATGGTCTGAGCATCCTGCGTGTGCTGCGGGAGAAAAAGAAGGCCACACCGGTGATCCTGCTCACCGCACGCTCTACTCTACCGGAGCGTGTGGAAGGCCTGAACCTCGGTGCGGACGACTATTTGACGAAACCCTTCTACGTCGAGGAACTCGCCGCACGCCTGCGCACGGTGGTGCGCCGTCATTCGGGTGCTCCGATGCACCTGCTGAAAGTGGCCGACCTGCACATGGACCTCGTCACGCGACAGGTCTCCCGCGGCGGCCAGGGCATGGAACTCTCCGTGCGGGAGTTTGCGCTGCTGGAGTTTCTCATGCGATCACCGGGGCGTGTTTTTAGCCGCGTGCAGATCTACGAACACGTCTGGGGCTATGGCATGGATTTGGAGAGCAATCTCGTCGAAGTCTATGTGCAGCGCCTCCGCGCCAAGATCGACAAAGATCATGAAGTGAAACTGCTGCGCACCGTTCGTGGGGCCGGCTATGCGTTGGGAGAGCCGCGATGATCACCCCGCACCCATCGTCTTTCCGACTCCGGCTGGCGCTGCAAACGATGCTTGTCGCCGGCATCGTGGTGGCGGGGTTCGGAGCGGGCGCCTGGTGGTTTGCCCTGGAGCAACAGGCGCGGAATCATGACCTGCGCATCGCCCAGGAAGCTCGCAGGCTCTGGACGCAACTCACGCCGAGGCATCGCGAGGAAGACTTCGCGCAGGCTGTGCAGAAGATTTTTGGCCGCAGTGAAGACGCGGTGGCCGTGAGCGTTCTTTGGCACACGGAAGGAAATCCCTCCACGACCCTCGCCGGACCTGCCGTGAACCCAGCGAATCGCGACAGCTTCGTCAAACACCTGCCGCAAGGGCCTGCCGTGGTGACTCGCCCGGCCGATTCCGAGGGTGAGCAGCGTCAGGCGCGTGCCCTTTCTCCCGAGATCGCCAGCGTCGGCATCCAACGCCGTCCTTTGATGCCAGAAATCCGCACGCCCGATTTTTTCACCATCACCGATGTCTCGGGCGAATGGCGCTTCGGGGCCTTCAGCAATCCGCACTACACCCTCTTTGTCGGCCTTTCCCACACCGACTTGCAAGGCGAGGCACGTGGCATCGCGCTTTGGTTCGCGGGAGGCGGTGTGCTGGCTCTCTTGATCGCTGGACTCGGCGCTTGGTGGTCCTCCGGACGAGCCATCCGACCTCTCGACCGCATCGTCGCCCTCGCGGATCGCATGAGCGCCGGAAGCCTCGGCGAGCGCATCCCTGTGGGCAGTGGCGACGACCGAGAGTTTACCCAGCTCATCAGCGCCCTGAACAACATGACCGCAAGACTGGCGCTGAGCTTCGAACAATCAGCTCGCTTCACTGCCGATGCCTCGCACGAGCTCAAAACGCCTCTCGCCGTCATCCAGACCACGCTGAACGACATCTTGCGATCCGAGTCGCTGGACGAAGAGTCGCACGAACGCCTCAGCGTGGTGCTCCATCAGGTCTCGCGGCTCAAACACATCACTCACAGCCTCCTTTTGCTCTCCCAGGCCGATGCTGGCGAACTCCCGATCCACCGCGAGCCCTACGACCTCTCCAGCGACCTCGAAGGCCTCATGGAAGACGCCGAGTCCCTCTGCGAAACCGCCGGACTCACCTTCGAAAAGCACATCCAGCCCGGCGTCTTCATCAAGGCCGACCGCGCCCTCATGCACCAAGTTTTTCAAAACCTCGTCAGCAACGCCGTGAAGCACAACCAACCCAACGGCAGCGTGCACGTCGAACTGCGCGACCTTGAAACGGCCGTCATCTTCCAGATCACCAACACCAGCGCCGAAATCCCCACCGACGTCAAACAGCGCCTTTTCGACCGCTTTTACCGAGCCGAAACCTCCCGCCGCGGTGAAGGATTCGGCCTCGGCCTCAACATCGCCTTCGAGCTAGCACACGCCAACGGAGCGAAACTCGAACTCCAAGCAGCAGGCAGCGGCAAAACACGATTCACCGTGACCCATGAGAAGACTGCATTGCAAGAGAAGTGACTTCACACTGAAGAGTATGCTCGTCTGTGTCACCGCCATGGTAGGGTTGGTGAGGGCAGCGCCTTTGCATGTGACCTTTGTCCATGAAGCTGAAGGCAAGCCGCTGACTTTGGACTCCTTGCGCTTCAGCAACTCCGCCGGGGAAATGTATTCCATCACACGCCTCGATTGGCTGGCGACCGGCTTTTCAGTCACGACGGCGGATGGAGTGTCTCATTCATTCGATAACGCTGTCGCCTTCGTCTCTGGCAGAGGCGGCGAGCTTTTGCTGGGCGAGGCCCCGGCGGGTCAGCTCAAGTCGCTGACCTTCCACATCGGGCCGGACGCCAAGACGAATCACGGTGATCCTGCGCTTCACGCCGCGCGGCATCCACTCAACCCGAATGTCAACCGGCTGCACTGGGACTGGCAGGGTGGTTACATTTTTCTCGCCATCGAAGGACTCTGGCGGCGAGCCGGAGCTGGCAATGGGGCGATGGCTGGCTTTGCCTATCATTTCGCTCGTGACCCGAACCGCACCGCCGTGACTCTTCCTCTTGATCTCAAGGCGCATGAAGCAAGCCGCGTGGTCATCGCCTTGGATTCGCACAAGCTGCTCGAAGGATTGTCGTTTGCCGCTGATGGCGCGACGACCCATTCCATCGAGGGCGACCCGGTGGTTCCGAAGCTGAAGACCGGCCTTAACTCCGCTTTCCGCATCAAAGCGGTGGAGGCCAGTGGCATGCCTCCTCCGGCGGATCGGCCCAAGCCCATTGACTTGCCCGCGAACCCGCAGGGCTATCCCATCACTCTCCCACGGCACATTCCACTTCCGGCCCTGCCGTATGATAATCCCGTGTTGAAACAGCGCGTCGAGCTTGGGGAAAAGCTATTCGCGGAAACGAAACTCTCCCGCACGAACGCCCTGTCATGCGTCTCCTGCCACCAAGGCGACCTCGGCTCCGATCCGCGCCAGTTCAGCCTCGGCGTGGATGGCAAACACGGCAATCGGCACTCGATGCCCCTGTTCAATCTCGCGTGGAAAACCAAATTCTTCTGGGACGGCCGGGCAACATCTCTGCGCGAGCAAGTGTTGATGCCCATTCAGGACCCGCTAGAGATGGACGAGACTCTGGACAACGTCGCGGCCAAACTGAAGGCTGATCCCGCCTATCCACCACTCTTTGCTGCCGCCTTCGGCTCAGGCGAAATCACACCGCAGACCATCGGACTAGCACTCGAGAACTTCCTGCTCACACGCATCAGTTTCGATTCCAAGCCGGACAAAGCCTTGCAAGGCGGCCCCTCGCTCACCGAGCAGGAAAAGCGCGGCTTCGAACTCTTCTTCACCGAATCCGAGCCGCGCATGGGCAAGCGAGGAGCCGACTGCTTTCACTGTCATGGCGGCGCGAACTTCACCGACCACAGCTTTCACAACAACGGCCTGATGCCCACCGAAGATCTCGGCCTGGGCAAAGTCACCGGCCTCGCCAGCGATGCATACAAGTTCAGCACGCCATCCCTGCGCAACATCTCCCGCACCGCCCCCTACATGCACGATGGTCGATTTGCCACGATCGAGGAAGTCATCGAGCACTATAACGAGCCCATCAGGCCCTCTGCCACACTCGATCCGAATCTCGCCAAGCACCCTAAGGGCCTCAAGCTAACCGCTGAAGAAAAGCAAGCCCTGGCCGCATTTTTGAAAACGCTTTAAAGTAAGAGAGTGTTTGATGAAATGAAGCTTGCATCAAAGCCCCTGAAGAGATCATCGGCGAACATCGTTAGCTCCAGCATCCTTCCATGAACCGCCTCACCTTCCTCCTCGCCGCTGCTTTCGCTTTTCACACCTTCGCGGCCGAAACGCCGGTCGAGACCGATCCGCGGCTGCATTCTGATGGCAAAGGCTGGAAGCTGAATCAAGCGACCATCAAAGATCCGAAGCGTCCGCGCGTGCTGCTCATCGGCGACTCGATCCTGAGTGGTTACATGGCGCATGCGATCAAGAAGCTCGACGGCAAGGCCTACGTCGATGCCTGGGTGAACCCCTACAACCAGTCCGAGCATCTCAACACGAAAATCCTGCCCGAGGTGCTCGCGAAAGGCCCGTATGACGTGATTCACTTCAACATGGGCCTGCACGGTTGGCAGGAGGGCCGCATCAAGTCCGGCACCTTCGAGCCGCTCACGAAAGGCTACGTCGATGCCATCCGCGCCAAACTGCCGAACGCAAAACTCATCTGGGCCAGCAGCACGCCCGTCCTGCTCGGCGGCGACGTCAAAAAGCTCGATCCCGTGATCAACAGCACCATCATCGAGCACAACCGCATGGCCGCCCAAGTCATGGCCGAATGCGGCGTGCCCGTCAGCGACTTCTATGCCCTGCTCGTGGACAAGCTCGACCTAGCCCGCGGCGGCAAAGACAAGTTCCACTGGAACGGGGCCGCGTATCAGATCCTCGGCGACAAATGCGTGGAAGAGGTGCTGAAGGCGTTGTCGACGAAGTGATGAGTGTGGTTGAGTCCTCTGGACTCAGCTGAGCAGTCGAGACGACTGCACCACATTGCTTACGCCACCATTCCTCATTCACACTACATGCACTCTAAGGCCTCTCTCATCGCCACCTTGTTGATGGCAGCATTTGCCACATCGAATGCCGAAAATCCCGCAGCGAGCACGACGAAGCTCGATGTGGTTTACAAGACGACCGAGCAGGGGCCGCTGAAGCTCGATCTGCATTATCCAGTAGCGCCAAAGACGGGAGCCAAGTTTCCACTGGTGCTGTTCACCCATGGCGGAGGCTGGGCGGCGGGGACGAAGACCATTGGCGATCGTGGAGTTCGTTTCATGGGCGTGCAGGCGCTGAATGCGCAGGGCTTTTGCGTGGCGTCGGTGGACTACCGGCTGTGCACGAAGGAAGGGAGCATCACCGTGCGCGATTGCGTGACGGATGCGAAGGATGCGCTGCGGTTTCTCGCGAAGAACGCGGCGCAGTTCTCGCTCGATGCCGAGCGCGTCTTCACCTGGGGCGATTCTGCGGGCGGACACCTCGCGCAGATGCTGCTGCTGTCGCCGCCGGAGTCGTTTCCAGGCGATCCAACGCTGGTGGACGCGAAGTATCGCCTCATCGCCGGTGTTTCGTGGTATGGGCCGTGTGATTTTGAGAAGATCGAGCTTTTCACGCCGCCTGATGGTAAGGGCGTGGGAGATCGCTTCGCCACGCGCATCATCAAGACC
>CAXNGR010000229.1:0-6575 GCA_964201265.1 Verrucomicrobiaceae bacterium | reverse complement strand
AGCTGACGATCTTCAATCCGGCAGGAAATTGGTATTGGCGATACTGCGTGACCCACATGCGGCCTTTCGAGTCCCAGCTCACATAAAGCGGCTGCTCGACGACCGGCTCGTGCGCCATGAGGTCAATGGCGACATCGCTACGTGTTTTGAAAAGCTTCACGGCCTCCTGCGGCGCGGTGGGCGGGGTGTCATCGCGCATGACGCCGCGTCCGGGGCGGGTCTCCATGATCTTTTTCACGGCTTCGTTGCCGGCAATGTCATCCGCTTTGGGATTGGGGTCAGCGGCGAGGGCGGAGGTGCCGAGCGCGAGGAAAAGAAGGCGCGATTTCATGGTGAGAGAGAACAAACCTGCCCGGCAGGGTGGTTTCTTGCGGCCTTGTCGCTTGTTCCGGTATTTTCGTGCCAGCACCAGACCTGAATCGTGGCTCGAAGCTCACGGCGGTTGCTCCCATCGTCGCGTGTGCCACAGTACTCTGTATATCCACCCATGAGTCACCCGTCCGCTGCCGCCATTGCTGTGCCCCGTGCCACGCCGCCCTCCCCCACGGAGCTTTCGGCGATGATGCCGTTCGGTCGCTACTCAGTTCAGGCGCAGGTGGGCCTGGGCGGCATGGGCACGGTGTATCGCGGCACCCAGCTTAGTCTGGGACGCCCTGTGGCCATCAAGGTGCTGCGTGTGAGCGACGGCTACGACTTCGCCTTTGAGGACCGCTTCCGCCGCGAGGCGCGTGCGATGGCCGCGCTGAATCACCCAAACATCGTTGCCATTTACGATTATGGCCATCTCGGCACGGAATTCCTCTATTTCGTCATGGAGTATGTCGATGGTACCGACCTCGGCGAGATCATGCGCCTGGGCCGTATGACGACCGAGCTCGCGCCGCAACTGCTGCCGCAGATCTGCGCCGGACTCGAATACGCGCACTCCAAGGGCATCGTCCATCGTGACATCAAGCCCGCGAACATCATGCTCACGCGGCAGGGCGAGGTGAAGATCGCCGATTTCGGCCTCGCCAAGGATGTGGCGCTCGGTGCATCCCTCGCCACCGAGACGCACATGGTCATGGGCACGCCTGAGTACGCCGCGCCGGAGCAGTTCAACGCGCACCGCGAGGTCGATCACCGCGCGGACATCTACGCATTCGGTGTGCTGATGTACCAAATGCTCACCGGGGCGCTGCCACGTGGCGCGTGGCAGCCGCCGTCCTCGCTGCGTCCCGGCGCTGTGGACCCACGCTTTGACGCCGTCGTCATCCGTGCGCTGATGCCGGACCGGCAGCACCGCTTTCAATCCATCACCGACATGCGCCGCGCCATCGAGGCCGCGCTCGTTCCTGCCGTGGCGCAGACGCCCAGCGCACCGCTGCAAAGCTTCGCACCGCCCAAAGCCGGTCGCATCTTGCTGCTGGAGGACGATCTCATGGTCCGCGACCTGATGCGCCGAGCCTTGGAAAAGGCCGCGTTTGACGTCGTCGAAACCGGCGATGGCAAGGACACCCTGCGGCTCTACCAAGAGGCCATGCAGCAGGGGCGGCCATACGACCTCGCCATTCTTGATCTCACTATCCCGGACGGCATGTGCGGACGTGAGACGATGATGCACCTGCGACGCATCGACCCGCAGATTCTTACCATCGTCTCCTCCGGCTATCGAGATGATCCAGTGATGAAGGACTGCGTCGCCTACGGTTTCGCCGCCGCACTGCCGAAGCCATATCAGGTCGAAGGATTGCTGCAAATGGTGAACGGCGTGCTCGCCGTGGGCCGCAGACGCGCCGCTTAAAATGACCACATCCTCCAGCGACCTCCAGGAACCCGTGCGCAAACGCGTGGGAGGTTCGTTGTCGAATATCCATCCATTAAAACGGCTCGAAATGCTGCGTCGCAATGCGCTGATGCTGCGCGGCGGCGTCTGGCAACCTCCACATGACGATGGAACCCTCGTTCGCAAAACTGTTGGCAAAACTCGCTGATGCGCGGGTGCGATTCATCGTGGTGGGCGGCGTCGCCGTCACGCTGAACGGCTATGCCCGGCTCACGGAGGATGTGGACGTGCTCGTTCAGAGCTCCCGCGCTAAGGAGCGATGCACCAGGTGCTGCGCAATAAGCTCGGTTGATTTGATGACCGAGTGGCCGTGGTCAGCGCAGGCTTGTGGAATCACCACCTGGCCTCGCGGGCCCGCAACCCATCCTGAAGGCAGGTGTTAGCGCCACCTTCTGCCTGCTTCTTATCCGAGAACACGTCTATTGCTACCCAAGGGCTTTTCTCGCGGATGTCAATGCACCCAGAGTCCAGATGATGGGGTAAAGCTGCTCGTGATACCAAAGGCGGGCGAAGTAGAGGCCGATGGAAGCGGTGGGGAATCGTGTGCCATGTTTTGTGGCGTTCAAAAGCCACTGCGTGGCTTTTTGGATGCGGATGAGGGCATCTGCACTCCTGTGGGTGAGTGCCTGCAAGGCGACGGCGGTTTCTTCGATGCTGGAGGGCGCGTTTTTGTCGCCACCGAAGGAGCCGTCGGGTTTTTGCGCGGTGTGGAGGTAAGTCAGCCCGGTTTGAATCAGGTCGTGGGCTTGAGCGGCCAGTTGGGCGTTTCCGCCAAGGTGATTGATGACCTGGGCGGTGCCATAGACGGGGTTGTTTTCGTCTGGCGTGTGTTCATTGCCGAACCAGAGGGGAATCCAGGCCTTTTCGGCGGTTTGGCAGGATTCGAGGTAGCGCAGTGCCCGGTTCGTGGCGGAGGCGGTGCGGGTTTGCAGTGGTGGGGGCAGCTGGTCATGCCATGTCCACCACGCGAGCAGCGCATGCGCCGTGATTTCGGGCGTGCTGCGGTCGAAGGGCAGGGTGCCCCAGCCACGGCAGAAAGTGGGGATGCCGCCGTCGCGGTTTTGGAGATCCAAAAGCCAGCCGATCCCCTGCTCAATGGCGGCATCAGCGGGATGTCCGATTTGTTTGAGAGCGATGAGGGCGCTGCTGGTGTCATCGGCATCGGGGACGCCGCCGGGGAGGTCGGTCCAGGCCCAGCCGCCGGGTGGTGCGTTGGTGAAGGGGTGGGTTTCGCGGTATTGCTGGGCGAGGAGCCAGGTTTGGGGAGCGGCGACGAATCGTCGCCATTCCAAATCTTTGTCTGCCGACGGTTCGTCGGCACCCCGTGAACGAACGGCCAGCGTGGTGCCCCAGGTGGCGAGATTGGTGTCGATGGGCCAAGAGCCGTCTTCGCGCATGGAGTGGCGGAGGAATTCGACGGCGAGGGGCAGGCAGGGATGATCGAGCTGACCGGCGCCGGCGAGGGCCATGGTGACGAAGCTGGTCAGCGGGGTGGCTTCGAGATACCCGCCGCTGCTTGGCTGCAAGGTTTGCAGCATGGGGCGAATGCGCAGCCAGGCGAGGGCGCGAATCCAGCGCAGCGGATTCCACCAGGCGGGCGGGGCGTTTTTGAAGCGCGTGTAGCCGATGGCAATGAGCGCTGGCAGCGCATAGCTGACGACGGGCAGACCGATGGCTCCAAACCATGTGCGTGGAAGAGCGGCAAGCTCGAACGGCAGCGCGATGACGTGCTTCCAAGGTTTTTCTCCCAAAGTGCCGCACAAGGCACAGAGCATGAGGATGGGGACGGAGAAAGTCTTGTCTTTGCCGTAGCGGGACACGACGGCTTTGGCGATGGCCTTGGGTGCAAGGGAGCCGACTTGGGCGGTGATCCAGGTGTCAGCGGATGAGATGGCGGAGGGCGGATTTTTAATCCGCAGCGGATCGTCGAAAGGTCGATTCTCCTTGGGGTGAGGCGTGAGTGTGTCGTGTTGAAGGAAGTGCTGCGGACTGCAAGTCCGCGCTCCAAGATGCAACGTGCTCCAGCACAGGAGGGTGGTGGAGAGATTGGACTTGCTGAGGGTAGTGTCACCCCAGCCGCCGTCGGCGTTTTGATGGTCGCAGAGCCACTGCGCACCTTTTTGAATGAAGGCGGCGTGTTTTTCGCGATCCACGAGGGAGAGCGCAACGATGGCAGTCGCCGTGGAAAGAGCGCTGCTGCTGAGATGCCCCTCCCAGTGCCCCTTGGCATGCCGCAGGCTTTCAAGATGGGCCTGGGTGGCGGCGATGGCGCGATCGAGGGCGTCCATCATGGCAGGAATGATCAGGCTTCGAGCTTCAGTTCGGCACGGGCTGCGATGGCCTTGGTGAGCGAGGGCCAGCCGCCTTCACGCTGCTGCTGGAACATGTGCAGATACAAGGCGACCTGCTTGGCAGGAAATTTGGCGATGAGAGCTGAAACGGAGGCCTCGGCTTTTTCGTCGGTGATTTCCTCTGGCAACTCGGTGACCTCGCCTTTGCCATCGTGCGCGATCTCGGCGGCATCAAGGAAGGTGATGAGCATGTCTGCTTGGCCTTTGAGGAGCCAGATCTGGAAGATCTGAGCGGTGACTTCTTCGTTGGTCTTGGTGTTGAGCTGCTCCAGGAGCCACTCAGCCTGTTTGGGGCGGGATTTTTCGAGGATGAAGACCGGACGCAGGCGGCGCTGCTGGGCGAGCGAGTCGATGACGGCCTTGTAGGCGGCACGGTGCTCAGTCTGCAGGTAGGTCATGATCTGCGCACGAAGCTCGGGACCGATGGCTTGAAGAAGTTGGTTGGGACGCATCTGGAGGGGTTGGGGAAAGCGGGATGCTCTGCTAACACCACGGCACTGGAGTCGCAACCGTTTTGCCTGGATTAGGCCACAAGCGGGACGCTTGTGCTACAGCAGGCGAATGGTCAGCGGGAAGCGATACACCTGCCCCTCGGCAGCGCGGACGATGCCGATGATGGTCAAAATGATCGTGGCAATGACGACCACCGGCAGCAGCACGAACCCGATGAGCATGAAACACAGCAGAAAGGCCGCGAAACCGTAGATGAGGTAGCTGAATTGGAAGTTCAGCAGCTCTCGGCCCTGGGAGTCGAGATAGTGGCTTTGATTCTTCTTCATGAGCCACACGACAAGCGGGCCGATGATCGGAAAACCGATGAGGCAGAGCACATGCATGACGATGCCGAGAGTCTTCTCGTCCTGACTGACCGTGGGCGTGAGTGATGTGGGTGTTTCCATGGGGTGCGGTTTCTATGGAAGGAAGCAGCATGAGGGCCAAATACAAACGCGGAACCAGTTTCCTGGTTCCGCGTCGAGTGCGAACGAGTTGAAAAACTCGTTTTACGTTTAGACTTCCGGCAGCTTGAACTCCTCCACGTATTCCTCGGTGGCGAGCTTGTTGGCTTCCTCGGCGAACTCGCCGACAAACTTCTCGGTGACGGGATCGAAGTCGAGCCAAGGGCCAGCGTTGATCTTGTCCACGTTCAGGTCGATTTTGTTGTCCACGAGGTTCTGCACGAAGTGCTCGAAGGTTTCGAGGCCTGCCTTGTCGTTCTTGATGCGCTCCCTGACCTCATCGACGCTCGCGACCTTGCCGAGGCGGTAGGAGATGTTCGCCAAATGGGCGAGCGAGGCGGCGTGGAAGCCGTGAGAGACGTGGAGGTTGGAATTGATGAGCTTCCCTTCGCGCACGGAATTGATGAAGTTGAGCATGTGATCCGCGCCGTCATTGAAGTTGTCGAACTTCATGATGGCGTTGCCCTCGTTGTCGTAAGCCTTGGCCTCGATGACGTAGCCACCCTCGCAATGGATGACGTTACCGACACGTGCGGCGGCGGTCTTGCCATTCACCCGGTAAACCGGCTCCAGGCGCCAGTCCATGTCCTTCAAAGGAAGGCCGCGATTGTCGAAGATGAACGGCGCAGGCTGATAGTCGTAGAAGGCCATCTGGTTGTTGGCGGTCTGACCATCGTCCTCGTAGCCCCAGCGTCCGCCGAAGCTCATGACGCGCTTGGGCAGCAATTCAGGATTGCCCAGTGCCCAGCGGCCAACGTCTGTCTGATGAGGGCCTTGGTTGCCGATGTCGCCATTGCCGAAGGCCCACTGCCAATGCCAGTCATAATGGAACTGCGTGCGGTTCACTGGACCGATGCCGCGCGGACCTGCCCACAGCTTGTAGTCCACATCCACATCCTGGGGTGCTCCCATGGGATCCTTTTTGACGTTGCGCAAGTCATGGAACGTGCCTTTGACCACCCCATCCTTGGCTTCGACCGGCGCGGCCACTTTGCCGATGGAGATGCGGGATTTGTAATTCAGTCCGCGAGAGAGCGTGACCTTGCCGATGTGGCCTTCCTTGACCCAGTCCATGGCCTGCTGCCAACCGGGGCTAGAGCGGCGCTGCATGCCGTGCTGAACGACGAGGCCCTTCTTTGCGACTTTCTCGGCGGCATTCAAGAGTTGGCGGCCTTCCCAGATGTTGTGGCAAACGGGTTTTTCCACATAGACGTGCTTGCCTGCGGCCATGGCAGTCATGGCGATGAGCGTGTGCGTGTGATTCGGCGTGGCGATGGTGACGGCGTCCACCTCGGGGTCGAGCATGAGCTTCCGGTAATCCGTGTAAGCGGTGACGGTGTTGTTTTTCTTCGCCTGGCTGGCGACGCCCTTCGCCAGAACGTTGGAGTCCACGTCACAGAGAGCGACGATACGTACGCCAGGGATTTCCTCCAAGCTCTTGAT
>CAXNGR010000228.1:0-6604 GCA_964201265.1 Verrucomicrobiaceae bacterium | reverse complement strand
CAGCCATCTGGCCCAGCTGCCGCCGTCCACGGAGACCGGGCCTGAGTTGCGCCTGCTGCCTCCCGTCACGGTGAGGGCAACGTCTGGGGCGGTTCAACTTCACGCGGCGGCGGTATTGTTCCAATGCGACTTCTCCGGCCAAACCATCGCACAAGACATCGACCAGCTTTCCCGAGGCATCCCGCTGCAAGGCACGGCCCTGGAAAACGCTATTCGCGCTGGAAATACCGAGCCAGGGGAAGTCCCAACCTCGCCTGCAGAACTCGACCGTTATTTTACCGCCGCCTCCGATCCCTCGCAGCAGAGCGCTGTGTTCCGCGCCCGCCACGCACCCGGACTGGTGGTGCAGGGACCGCCCGGCACGGGAAAAAGCCAGACCATCGTGAACATCGTGAGCGATGCGATTGGTCGTGGTGAACGAGTGCTCATCGTGTGCCAAAAGCAGGCCGCTCTGGAAGTCGTGCGCAAGCGGCTCGATACCGAAGGGCTGGGCGGGCGTTTATTCTATCTGAAGGACGCGACTTCCGACCGGCGCCCCGCCTTGCAGCAACTTCGCGATCAACTTGAACAACCCACGCATCATCCCAACGACAATGCACGGCTGCAACGCGAGCGCGAAGGTCTTGCCAGACACATCGAAGCGCTGGAAAAAGAACTCAACAACGCGCATCTAGCCCTGCATGAAGCGCCAGCCGACCAACCCGGCCGCTTGTCCTATCGCGAAGTGTTGGACGCCCTGCTGCATGTGGAAGGCAGTGGCACGACTGCGGTTTCCCTTCCAGGCCTTGGTGCGTTGTTCCGTGATCTGGATCACGCCGAGGCATGGCAACGGATCGCGGAAATCTCCCCGCTGGCACCACTCTGGCTGAAGTCGAATTTTGAGCACAGCCCGCTGCATGACCTGGCCTATTTCAGCACGGACGAGGCAACGCTGGCGAATTTCCGTGAGTCTTTTGCCGCCTTTCAAAACACCGAGCGGCATCGGCATGAACTGCTGAGGAAACACGACCACTTTTTCAGCGTGGACACGCCCGAGTTGTTGCAAAGCTGGCTCGCCGAGCACGAAGCCGCCTTGCGTGCTTTGCCCGCGCCTGTGGCCAAACATCTCTCGCAATGGGCGGGTTATCTTTCCAAAAATGAAGCGGAGCAAGCTTCGCCTGCCGACCAGCTAATCCCGTGGCTTGAAGTTCTGAATCAGCAACTGGCGGTGTTGTCCGGTTGGACACTGGATCAGAAAATTTATCCCAAACTCGCCGCACGCGGAGATGGCCCCTTACGCGACCTTTCTTCTTCCGCTGCCCGCCTGGCCGCACCCACGTCGTTTTGGGCGAGACTCAATCCTTCGCGTTACTTTGCGAAAAAGAATCTTCACCGCTGGCTGCGGCAGACGGAGGTTGATCCAGAGAATGTCGATCTCGCCACGCTGCATCAGGCGGCGGAACTGGAAAGCGCGTTGAGAAAAGAACGTCCGGCCCTGAATCAATGGACAGAGGCTTTGGGGCTGAACGAATCCGACGACCATAACGCCCTGCCAGCCATGTGCAGTCAGGTGCGGCGTCTCATCGAGCGCCTGCAACCTGTTCTCGCCGCTGCACGTCGCGTGCAGTCATGCCCTGTGCAAATGGCTGCCAAAGAGCTTCAACAGGGAGGTAATCCGGCTGTCTGCGCCTCCATTCTCGATGCCTGTCACGCCAGCCTTGCGCTGTGGGCGGCTGAACAGGCGAGCCAGGCCGAGCTGGAAAAACTCCGCCCGTGGTTCGCTCCCAAATGGATCGAAACGAGACTGGGCGAAATCCGCTCACACAGGCCGGGCAGCGTGGCGCTGGAGCCCATCGCTTCCGCGTTTCCCACACTGCCGGAGTTTCAAACCTTCCGTGCACGAACCCGCTCGCTCAATCCCGCTGCCTTGCCCATCTTCGCCAAGCTTCGGGAAAAAGCCGCGCTCTGGGAGCCGATGGCTTCATCCGATCTGTCCGCCAGCATCACTTCCACCCTGCAACGTGAGGCATTGCTGGAATGGAAACGGCAAATCGAAGCCACACAGCCATCTCTATTGATCGAGCGCGATGAGTTTGAGCAAAAGGTGCATCTCCTCGGCCAAAAAGATCGCGACTATCGTGAGGCGAACCGACGTATGCTAAGCCGCTGTGCCGCTAATGCGCCGCTTTCTCCGCGTGGAAACTGGGATGACGTGGTCATGCTCACCGGCCCCCGCGCACGTCGTCTGCGTGAAGTCGTGGAGCGCGGCGAACCTCTCGGCCTGTTCCACCTGCGTCCCGTCTGGATGATGAATCCGGAAATGGTCAGCCGCCTATTTCCGCTGAGGGCGGGATTGTTTGATGTGGTGATCTTTGACGAAGCCTCGCAGTTGCCGGTGGAGAGTGCTTTGCCCGCTCTATTCCGCGCCAAACGCATGGTGGTCAGCGGCGATGAAAAACAAATGCCGCCCTCGCGCTTCTTCGGCTCCCATCTGGAGTCGGATGAAGAGGAAGACGCCGATGCCTGGCTGGATGCCGATGACGCCAGCCTCGATGACAGCGAACGCGAACGCATGGCTCAAGCCGCCGGAAGGCGTGAGGTCAAAGACTGCCCAGATCTGCTGACGCTGACGCAAAACTTGCTGCCTACCGCGACTTTGGAAATCCATTATCGCTCGCAGTATCGCCAGCTCATCGACTTTTCCAATGCTGCCTTCTACGCTGGCCGCCTCAGCGTTCCCGCACGTCATCCCGACAGCGAGATTTTGCGCGCCCGGCCGGTGGAGGTGGATCGCGTGGATGGTGAATATTTCGAGCAGACTAACGAAGACGAAGCCGCGCGTGTGGTGTTTCGTTTGCAGGAAATCTGGCGGTTGCCCTACGCCAAAAGGCCCAGCATTGGAGTCGTGACCTTCAATCTCAAGCAGGCGGAACTCATCGAGCAGGAGATGGAAAACCTCGCTGAAGAGGATGATGCCTTCCGTGAGGCGTGGATCGAAGAATCTACCCGCACGCAGAATGGCGAGGACATGGGCTTCTTTGTCAAGAACCTCGAAAATGTGCAGGGCGATGAACGCGATTGGATCATCTTTTCCACCACTTTCGGCCGTGATGCGAATGGCACCTTCCGCCGCACCTTCGGTGTGCTCGGCCAGCACGGAGGTGAACGTCGCTTGAATGTGGCCGTCACCCGTGCCCGGCAGAAAGTCCTGCTCGTCACATCCATGCCGGTGAACGAAGTCAGCACATGGACGGGGCAAGCCGGTCGCCGCATTCCATCGACTCCGCGCGATTTCCTGCAAGGCTGGCTGGCCTACGCCGAGCGTCTGCACGCAGGCGACTTCGAGCAGAGCCGCCATCTGCTGCGTTCGCTTAACGGGCAACACGCCGGACATTCTCCACAACGTGGCAATGCAGCAATCACTTCCCGCTTTGTGGAGGAAGTCGCCGCCTTCATCCGCCAGCTTGGCCACGAGCCCGTGTCCGCCCAAGGCGATGCCTTCGGACTCGACTTTGCCATTAGCCACCCCGGCACCGGTCATTTCGGTCTCGGCATTGAGTGCGACTCCCATCATCATCCCGTGCTCGCCTCCGCCCGCGCCCGTGAACTCTGGCGGCCATCCGTGCTCGCCAGTTCCGTAGGCATCATTCACCGCGTCAGTTCGCGAGGCTGGTATCACAACCGCAGTGATGAACAACAACGCCTGCATGCCGCCGTGGAGCGTGCCTTGAAACCCTGAATCCATTTTTTATGAGCGGCCCCAAAGTCATCAATATCGAAGCCGTCCGTCGTCGCCAGAAACGCGAAAGCCAGAACCAACTGCGCAAGCTCCAGCTCGCCCTCGCCGAGTGCGAACGCTGGCAGGCTCAACCGGAGGCGTCGGCTTTGTTGGAGCGCCTGCACGCCATGAAAGAAGCGGAGCAATGGGAGCCGCTTTCCATCGAGTCCTGTCGGCTGAGCATCTTTTACGAAGAAGAAGTCCGCCGCCTGCTCCAGCACCACGCCGCAGAACAGGCAGCCAGCCTCCGCCGGGCTCATCGTCTTGAGCAAAGCGTCGCCCAAATGACCGCGCAGTTGCAATGCCAGCCTGCCTCAGCCGAGCGAGATGATTTGATTGATCAGCTCGCCAACGCCGACCCCGCCACGCAGCAATCTGCTCTCAACGCCGCGCTGGATTTCATCGAGCAAACCCAGCGCGACCAAACCACCAACCGCCTGCGTGAACTCGCCGCTGGCCTGATCGATGCCAATTTGTCAGAATCAGCTCTGGTCATTCCCCAAGCTCCCGCCGATCCGCACCAGCAACGACTCGAAAAATGCTGGAGACTGCTCGGCGAACTCTCCGTATTAGAAGACTCGCCCGGCATCCAAGCCTTATCCGACAAAGCCCGTCACATCAACGCCGCGCCCTCTGACCAGCAGTCATTGTTGCTAGACTCTCTTGCGCTGGAACTGTCCGCCCATCTGCAAAACCGCCGCGCCACCCATGCGCTGCGTCAAGAAATGGAAATCCTCCTTACTGAGTTGGAAGAAATCCGCTCCCCAGCAGCCGCTGGATGGAGACAACGCCTTACCGAAGCCCTCGCCCAACCTCTATCAGCACCCGAACCCGCGCGTCAACTTGCCGAAGAAGCCCGAGCCTGGATCGAACAGGCCATCGTCGAAGAAACCCGCGTGGAACAACGTGCCGCTGTCCTACGCGCTCTCGCAGCAACCGGCTACGAAGTCCGCGAAGGCATGACCGCCGCTTGGGTGGAACAAGGTCGTATCGTCCTTCGCAAGCCCAACGAATCCACCTACGGCATCGAACTCAGCGCCCCTGTCCAAGGCAGCGCCGTCCAAACCCGGATCGTGGCGCTCAGCAACTCCCCACGCGATCCAAGGCGCGATGTTGAAGTGGAAGAAACCTGGTGCGGTGAGTTTGAGAAAGCCCGTGCCGTGCTGAACGAAGCTGGCTACAAGGCTAGCCTAGTTCAAGCCCACCCCGCAGGAGCTATCCCGCTAAAAGTCGCCGCCATTGCCCGTGAATACCGCCGGCAGGAACCGGGAGTTATCAGACAAAGGGAAATTTGAGAGTGATTTTCCCACCGCAGAGCCATCTGTTTGCGGCACCCATGGCCGGAGACTGATTTCCGTCTCCATCTGTTTTTGCCACTCAAATACCCGGCAGATCGCTGCATCATCGTTGACGATGTAAAACAGTAGAAGGCGGACTCATGCAGTCCCATCTCCTTTGTCTGTCATGGAATCCTCTGGGAAGCGTGCTTTTGAGACCCGCTCCCAATCCGACCTTACTCAGAGAGCTTGACCGGCAGGCTCCTCTAAATGGATGGGCGTCATCCTCGCTGCGATCACGAGTGGTTGGTGTCGTAAAGACAGCCCGGGCCGACGTAAAACATCTACGATGGGTGCTTTTCATTGGGCGGCCAAGCTGGGGGGCAAAACAGTCTCAGTCAAGCCGCCGAAGAAAGATGCGTTGGAGAGGATTGTCGTCAGTCTGGCAATGTTCATCTCACCGAGTCACCGCCGGAAACGTTTCCGGCGTGTCCACGGCGAAAAACTCGCTCGTCTCGGGGTCTGGCATGCCGTGGCTGCGGATGCCTTCGAGTCGGCGGCGGCTGCCGCGTTCGGTGCTAGGACGATTGGCCGTGCGTTGAACGAGATTGGTGATGACGGGAGCGGCGACGGCGGCGCTGGCGGCAAGCAAGGCCAGGGCGATAACATTCGAGGAGCTACGCCGCATCCCGCGGCCAAAGAGAATGCCCAATGCGCAGCCAGCGGCGGCGGGGGCGATCAGGGAGGCATAGTTCTCGTAAGTATGGGCGGATGTGGCTTCTGACATGCCATATCATAGCCGCACATGGTGATTCACCAAAGTGGAATTTGCCCGCTGCTGGCTTCCCGGCTAAAGAAGACTCGAAACCACTCGTCAAACGCACATGACCCAAACTCCCCTCCACAAACGCTACGCTCTCATCCTCGCTGGCGGCAGCGGACAGCGCTTCTGGCCCATCAGCCGTGATGCCCTGCCAAAGCAGTTGCTGAAACTGTTCGGCGAGAAAACGCTGCTCGAGCTCACCATTGAGCGCCTGGACGGCTTTGTGCCCAAGGAAAACATCCTCATCCTCACCAACCAGCAGCAGGAGGCCAGTGTGCGGGCCATCATCAAAGACCTGCCCCCTGAAAACATCGTCGCCGAGCCAGAAAAACGTGACACTGCGCCCGCCATCGCCCTTGCCGTTGGCTGGGTCGTAGCCCGTGATCCGATGGCCACCATGCTCGTGCTGCCGGCCGATCATTTGATCCAAAATCATGCCGAGTTTCAGCGTGTGCTCACCAGCGCCGCCCTCGCCGCTGAAAACAGCGGCAGCCTCGTCACCATCGGCATCAAGCCCACCTGGCCCTGCCCCAGCTACGGCTATGTGGAGCGTGGTCGGAAGGCCAGCATTGGCGGCGTGAACGACCTGCCGGTCTGGGAAGTCGCCCGCTTTCGTGAAAAGCCGAATCCCGATCTTGCGGAGCATTTCATCAGCCAGGGCAATTTCCTGTGGAATGCCGGCATGTTCATCTGGACCATCCCAGCGATCTTCAGCGAACTCAGCCGCCACTGCCCCGTGCTGGCCGA
>CAXNGR010000227.1:0-6619 GCA_964201265.1 Verrucomicrobiaceae bacterium | reverse complement strand
ATCATTCGCGGCAACGCTGTGATGAAAGGCTACTACAACGACCCCGCCGCGACGGAGAAGGCCATCCGCGACGGCTGGTTTTACAGTGGCGACGCTGCCGTGGTCCATCCCGACGGCTACATCGAAATCCGCGACCGCTGGAAGGACATCATCATCAGCGGCGGCGAAAACATCTCCTCCGTCGAAGTCGAGGGCACGCTGTTGCGTCATCCCGCCGTGCAAGAATCCGCCGTCGTCGGCCTGCCGCACGAAAAATGGGGCGAAACGCCGCAAGCCTTCATCGTCCTCAAACCCGGTGCCGAAACCACGCCCGAAACACTGCGCCTGTTCTGCCGCGAGCACCTCGCCCACTTCAAAGTGCCGCACGGCTTCGAGTTCATCGCCGAATTGCCCAAGACAGCTACGGGTAAGATTCAGAAGTATGTACTTCGGGGAGGACGCGCGAACATCGCCCGGTAGTGATCCATGCACCGATCCGCCGCGTGAGATTGGAAAGGTTTTGACCTAAAGCGCCCGGAGTAATCGTGGAAGATCTGTCGCCAGACACTTCAACAGCGCTTCACCAGTCATATCCGCATGATAACTGAGTTGATGGGCGATCCCTTCCGCCAACTGCGGCGAATGCTTCTCCATGAGCCGACGAAGCTGCATGGAGAGCAGTAGTTCGTCGGTAACTGTGCTCAGCGCTGCATCCACACCCTGCACGAGGGCAAAAAGCGCCGCCCATGGGAGCCAGCGCGGTGACGACTCGGCAGGCAGGATGAAATGCCAGTCCTGGGGTTGCAGGTAGTAGCGTAGCGACACCCCTCGCCCATTGTTTTTTCGTGCCATGGATGGCCGTGTCCCATCCGTTCGCACCTTGCCAGACAGCACCATTTCATTCAGCGCCGCCTGGATTGCCTGCGCTGAATAACCCGTCAATCGCGCCAACTCTGCGGGTCTGGTTGACGGGCGGGTGAGCAGGCAAAGAATGATTTCGCAGCGCGACGAGACACCGATCAGCGCCCGGAACGTCAGCAAAACATTCGTCACACGCTCGGGCGAGGGCGGCATGGAAAGCTCTTTTTGCCTGGGCATCCCGCGCAGCCATCCATGGGCGAGAAAATCTGAATCGGGCACACCTCTGTGCGCGGCAGGCATTCCAGGCGACTCAAAAAATGGCTCCGGCTCCGATGGCGACTGAACGGAGTCTGTCTTCGCCAAGGCTCCCCATTTCGGCAGCTTGCCATGTCGTTTCACATAAGCCGCCACGGCACCCAGTGTGCGCTCATGGCCGAGTTCGCCGTCCGCGTGCAAGTTCTTGAGGCGCTGGACATTGATCAAGGCCCCAAAGCGCACCACCCAGTCGAGCGCTTCATCAAACAAGCGCTGGTCTTGCCTGCCAAACACGGTTGTCGCCAGCAGCAGGGCTTCCGGATCAATGATGTTCCCTTCGGGTGAAGGTGCTCCATCGAGTTCCTGCAAACCGGCGCCCAGACGGCTCCATTGCCGCCAGAGCAGGTCACGCATGGCTGTTCGCAGCTCCGTTTTAAAGTTGGTCGGCGATGTCGGCATAGTCGTGGATTCTCAGGGCGTCACGCACCACGCCGGGGAACACTTCCCCCGCGTCCTGGCCCAGCACCCATCGGGCCGCTGCCAGCATCTCGTCGCGGGTCGGGTTCAGCGCCTTCAGGTCCGACCAGTGACGGCCCGGCCCCTGATCCACCCCGGCAAAGAGCTTCAGATGGATCAAATCATACCGGTCGGGTAGAAACACGATCAGGTGGCTACCGTACTCGCGTCGTTGCAGTCGAGAGAGAAACCCTTCTGGCAATCCCGCCATCACCTGATCTGCTGGCCCCGCATTGAACCAGTTCGACGGCAGCCCCAACGCCTTCGCTACCTCCTCCACCGCTTGTTTAAGAGCCGAGGAAAAGGGGCGAGGATCGACCAGCCCATCCACCGGATGCACCCCAGCCAGCACATCCACGTCTTTCGTGCGCCTGGAAATGAACCCAAGGCTCAGCAACGCTGCTCCGCCGCAGATCACCACCGTCTCCGGCTCGGCTCTTGCATGGGCGAGCGCCGAAGCAACAGCTTGGAGCGCAAGATCGAGATTTTGACCGTCTAGGGGTTTCATGCGGCAAGTTTATCTTGTTTATAAACCAAGATCAAATTGGCATTTTGATAATCCTATCTTGGTTTTAGTCATTTTGACCGAGCTGCCAAAGACATCGCCCGGCAGTGATCGCTCACTTCACCACCACACCCGGCTCGCCCACTTCCCAGCCGAGCCCGGCGGCACGAATCGCCACTGCGGTGGCGTTGTCTGGCCATTCGGCGCTGAGCTGGTCTTTGAAGTAAGTCTCCCAGGTGATCCACTTGCCGTTGATTTGAGCCTGCATCACCCACCAACGGGTTTCCGACATCCAGCGAATGTCGCTGTGCTGCCAGGCCACGGTCAATTTGCCCCCCGGCGTGATTTTGCCCACCACGGGCGCTGGCAGCGTCGATTGACTGAGCCACGGTGACGCGGGCGGGATCGCATGCGTGATGTAGGCCCTCTCCTTCGTGTAGGTGCCGATCTTGCCGAGGTTTTTGTGCAGCGAGTCGAAGTTCCAGTGGAAGTGCCCCGGCGTCATTTTCAGGCCGCGTTCACGCAAAACACTCATCTGACGCAGAATCTCGCCCGCATTGCGGTCATCGCCGATTTTGGAGGTGTACATGCCCGGCCAGATGTGGCGGCCCTGCGTGTTCTGCTCCAACCACCAGTCGTAGTAGGTGATGAAGCCGAGCTTCGGCCGGTCGATCGTCCAGTAGAGCTGTGGCGTGAAGTAATCCACCCAGCCCTGCTGCAGCCACTTCTTCGAGTCTGCGCCCAGATCCTCATACGGATCGAGTCCGCCGCCCGTGCCTTCGGGATGATTCGGCCGCCACAGGCCAAACGGGCTGATGCCGAACTTCACATGCCGTTTGATCGCCTTGATGCCCTCGTAAGTGGCCTGCACGGTCTGATCCACGTTTTGCCGCCGCCATGCGGTGACTTCCAGCGTGCCACCGGCGGCTTTGTAGCGCGCATAAGTGTCGCTGTCGGGGAACTCGATCTTCTTCTTCGCCGCATCGGTGATCGGATACGGATAAAAGTAATCGTCGATGTGAATGCCGTCCACATCGTAGCGCCGCGTCACGTCCAGCATCACCGCCACGGCTTGCTGCCGCACTTCCGGCACGCCGGGATTCATCCACCAGTCGATGCTATATTTCATCGTCCACTCAGGGTGCGCCCGGCGCATGTGCGTGGCATTCGGCGCGTGTTTTTCGCCTGCGAGCGCCCGGTAAGGATTGAACCACGCATGCAACTCCATCCCACGCTTGTGCGCCTCCGTCACCGCAAACTCCAGCGGGTCCCAGCCCGGCGTTTTGCCCATCTCCCCGGTCAAAAACGGCGACCACGGCTCAATCTCCGAGGCATACATCGCATCGCCCGCCGGGCGGACCTGGAAGATGAGCGCGTTCAGTCCCACATTCGCTGCGGATTCGATCAGCGTGAGCAACTGTTGCTTCTGCTTCGCCACCGGCAGCCCCGGCTCCGAGGGCCAGTTGATGTTCCGCACCGTCGCGATCCACGACCCACGCAGCTCACGCGCCGGCGGCGGCACGCTGGTTTGAGCGTGTAGCGTGACGGCCAACAGCCAGGAGATAGAAAACAGGAGAGCCTGTTTGTATTGGGGCCATTCCTGGTCCCTCTGGACTACAGACGGGGCAGGAATGCCCCGATTACTCGGGCTTAGCCTTTGGCTCGGAAAATTCAGTCGCATGTCCTGCAAGAAAACGCGGCGCGTGCGATGTGTCGCTGAAATTTTCCATCCCACGTCGTATTCATGCGCTTCATGCACCTCCGCTCACTCTCCGGCATCGCCGTCCTCCTCGTTCTGGCCTCCTGCTCGTCCATGCGCTCGCCCATCGTGCCGGGAACGGTGCCAAAAGACCACGGGCACATCGGTGCGGGCGAAGGACCGGCTTGGAAAGATGGCTCGCTCTACTTCACCGACGGCCAGCACATCAACCGCCTGGGACCGGACGGCAAAACGACCGTCTTCCGTCACAACGCCTCCAACGGCCTGCTGTTCGACCACAAAGGCCGCCTCGTCGCTTGCGAGTCCGGTCTGCGTCGCGTCACGCGCACGGAGAAAGACGGCAGCATCACGGTGCTGGCGGATCGCTTTGAAGGAAAACGCTTCAACACGCCCAACGACCTCTGCATGGACTCGAAGGGCCGGATTTACTTCACCGATCCACGCTATGGCTCGCGAGAGGAGATGGAGATTGTGGAGCTTCGTCCGACAGACAGTGAGTTGAGCGAGTATCATGACAAAGGTGAAATAGTTCAGCGGAAGTTCACTCCAGTCGAAGGCGTCTATCGCATCGAATCGCCGGGCAAAGTCACCCGCATCCTCTGTGAAGGTGCGGAGCGTCCCAACGGCATCCTCATCTCGCCAGACGACCGTTTTCTCTACATCGCCGACAACAATAACAACACCCACGGCGGCTCGCGGAAGCTGCTGCGCTACACGCTCGACCAAAATGGCGATGTGAAAGCTGGAACGCGAAAAGTTATCTTCGACTGGAAAGACGGTCGCGGTCCCGACGGCATGAAAAGGGACGCCGCAGGCCGCATCTACGTCGCCGCAGGCACGAACAAGGCCACGGAATATGAAACAACCCGCTTCAAGGCCGGCTGCTACATCCTTTCGCCCTCCGGTCGACTCATCGACTACATCCCGACCTCTCCCGACGAGTGCTGCAACTGCGCCTTCGGCGGCAAGGACGGCAAAACACTCTTCATCACCTCCGGAGGCCATCTCTGGAGCGTTCCGCTGAAATGAAAGCCCTCGCACTCCTGCTGCTGCCGTCGCTGCTCGTCGCCGAGCTACCAGACATCCAAAGCGTGCCGCCAGATCTGGTCGTGCCCGCTTTGAGCGAAGGCACGCCCGCCGCAGGCAAACGCGTTCGTCACGGTCGCAACATCCTCTACCTGCCCACCGATTGGAAGGCTGACACAAAATGGCCCGTCATCGTCGAGCTCGCCGGAAATGGCGGCTACAAGAACAAGTATGGCGATGTGAGCGCCGGCCTTCCAGAAGGCAGCAACCTCGGCTATAGCCTCTCTGCTGGGCGCGGCTTCATCTGGCTCTGCGTACCGTATCTGAATGCGAAGGGCGATCAAATCGCTATCACCTGGTGGGGTGACAAGCCATCCTACGACCCTCAGCCGACGCTCAAACACTTGCGTGAGAGCGTGCAGAGCATCTGCCGCGACTTTAGCGGAGATGAAACCAAGGTCGTGCTCGCCGGATTCTCACGTGGTGCCATCGCCTGCAACTACCTCGGCCTCCATGACGACGAAACCGCGAAACTCTGGTGCGCCTTCTTTGCCTACAGCCACTACGACGGCGTCAAAAAGTGGCCGTATCCCGCTTCTGACCGCGAATCGGCCCTCGTCCGCCTCAAACGCCTCGGCAATCGCCCGCAGTTCATCTGCGGCGAAGGCGCGAATGCTCAAGAAACCGAGTCCTACCTTCGCCCACTGCTCCCCCAAGCCGATCTAACCTTCTTGAGCACTGGATTCCGCAATCACAACGACGCCTGGACCCTGCGGCCGAGTCCAGCCCGTGACAAAGCCCGCGAGTGGCTAAAACGGGTGACTCAAAAATAGCTTCGATGGACCATGGGCGTGTTGAAGGGTCGGCTGCGACCCCGATCACTGCATGAACGCTGGGTGGGAAGACGGTGTTAGATCGCCTGCTGGGAGATCAATCCAGAACTCAGCGCCGCCTTCATCGCAGTTGCGGCAGCCAGTTTGACCCCCATGAGCGGTGGCGATGGCACGCACGAGGCTGAGACCGAGGCCCATGCCGGGCGTGTTCGCGCTGGCGGCGCTCCCGCGGGTGAAACGCTGCCAGATTTTCGTCAAATCAGTCGCGCTGAGACCGGGACCAGTGTCGCGCACGAGGATGCGGGTGTGATCGTCCGTCGTGGCCAGTTCGAGCGTGACAGCGCCGCCTTGTGGCGTGTAAGCGAACGCATTGTCGAGCAGGTTCGCGACGGCTTGATTGATGCGCTGGCGGTCGAGGAGCACCAATCGCGATTCAGGCGCTTGAAGCGTGAATTGCAGACCCCGTTCATCAGCAGCGGCCTTGTAGAGGTCGTGCAAATCGGTGAGCAGCTCACGCAAGTCGATGCTCTCAAGGTGGAGCTTCAGCGCCTTGTGCTCGCCCGCCCGTGTGGTGAGAATGGTTTGCACGAGGTCGGCGGCGCGGTCGATCTCCTCCATGCCACGCGCGGCGGCATCACGCGCGACGGTGTTTTCACTGTGGTCGTGGTGGATTTCAAGATTGCCGCGAATGCGGGCCAGCGGCGTGCGCAGCTCGTGGGCGAGATTGTCATTGGCGCTTTGCAGCTCGGTGGTGAGCGCGTCGATGCGGTCCAGGCCGGCGTTGAACGCGGAAGCGAAGGCTTGCAGCTCAGGCACGGCGTCCGGGGCCACAAGGCGCGCGTCCGTGCTGCCTTCGGCGAGTTTGTGCGTGCTTTTCATCATGTCCTGCACCGGCCTCAGCACATGCCGGACGAACCACCACAG
>CAXNGR010000226.1:0-6626 GCA_964201265.1 Verrucomicrobiaceae bacterium | reverse complement strand
CAGGATCGCGTCTTCGGTCTGCCCTTTGCTGCCGCCGTCTTCACCAATCTCACGCAGGACCATCTCGACTACCACGGCACGATGGAGAAGTACTTCGAGGCCAAGGTGCGCCTCTTTGAAATCACCGCCGAATCATCGCCGCGCTCCGCCTTGATCATCAACGGTGACGACGCCTGGGGCCGCAAGCTCGTGGAGCGCTTCCAGCACACCGGACGGGTCACGCGTTTTGGCTTTGGCGTTCACAATGAGTTCCGCGCCATCAACGTGCGTTATGATCTCACCGGCACCACCTTTGAGTTGGAGGCCAAAGGCCGCAGTTTCCTCGTGCGTTCGCCACTCATCGGTGATTTCAACGTTTACAACGCTATCGGCGCTCTCGCCGCCGCTCATGGTGTTGGCTTGAATCTGCGCGAGGCCGTCAAAAGCCTGCAAAACGCGCCGCAGGTGCCCGGACGCATGGAACGCGTCTCCGAAAATTCACGCTTCCAGGTCTTCGTCGATTACGCGCACACGCCCGACGGTCTCGAAAACGCTCTGCGCACCGCGCGTGCGCTGCGTCCTCGCCGTCTCATCACCGTGTTCGGTGGTGGTGGTGATCGTGACCGCACCAAGCGTCCGAAGATGGCCGCTGCCGCCGAGGCGGGGAGCGACATCTGTGTGCTCACCTCTGACAATCCCCGCACGGAAGACCCCGAGCAGATTTTGAACGATGCCAAGGCTGGTTTCGCACGTCCGCAGAAACACGCCATCATTGCCGACCGCCGCGAGGCCATCCGCGCAGCACTCGAAAACGCCTGGGAAGGCGATTTGGTGCTCATCGCTGGCAAAGGCCACGAGGATTACCAGGACATCCAGGGCAAGAAACATCCCTTCGATGACCGCAAGATCGCCCGCTATCTCATGCAGGATCTCAAAACTGCCCGCGCCCAGGAGCGCGAGGAAAAAGCCGCCGAACGCGAAGCCATGCGCGGCGGATTCGACCGCCCAGACCGCCAATGATTCCGATTTCTCTCCAAACGCTCTCCAACTTCGCCGCAGGCACCCTGCGGGGCGATGGTTCGTGCTTGGTGACGAACGTGAACACCGACTCGCGCAAAATCACCGCTGGAGATGTTTTTGTGGCGTTGGTCGGTGATAAATTCGACGCTCATGACTTCATCCCGCAAGTTGCTGCCTCGGGAGCTGCCGCAGTCGTTGTCAGCAAGATCAATCCGGCCTGGGGAGCGCTGCCCTGCACCGTGATCGAGGTGGGTGACACCTTGGTGGCCCTGCAAAACATGGCACGGGGTTATCGCCAGCATCACAATCCGCTGATCATCGGTTTGACCGGCAGCAATGGCAAAACTTCCACCAAGGATCTCGCGGCCATCGTCATGGCCCGCAAGTGCCAGACCCGCGCCACTTTCGGCAATTTGAACAATCACATCGGTCTTCCGCTCACGCTGCTTTCGCTGCGCGAGGGAGATCTATGCTGCGTCGCCGAGATGGGCATGAATCATCCGGGTGAGATCAAAGTCCTGACTGACATCGCTGATCCTGACGCCGCCATTCTCACTAACGTCGGCATGGCCCACATCGAGTACATGGGCACGCAGGATGCAATTGCGTGGGAAAAAGCCACGCTGCCTGCTCAGGTGAAGCGCAGCGGTGTCGTCGTGCTCAATGCGAACGACAAATACACCGCACTCATCGCCCGCCACTGTCAGGCCTCCGTTTCCACCGCCGGGGTGGGTTGCGGCGATGTTTCCGCCTCGAATCTGCGTGCTGACGCGACTGGCACAACCTTCACCCTCGACTTCAGCGGTGAAAAAGTCGAAACGCGTCTTCCCATCCTCGGTGAGCACATGGTTGGCAACGCCGCACTCGCCGCGTGCATGGGCTGGCGGCAGGGAGTCGCGCCAGCGGACATAGCGGAGGCTTTGAATCAGTCCAAACTGACAGGCGGACGTGTCGAGCCCAAGGTCATCAACGGCATTCAGTTCATCGACGACTCCTACAATGCGAATCCCGACAGCATGATCGCTGGATTGCGCACGCTCAGCACGCTGGGCAAGGCCCGTCGTGTCGCTGTGCTGGGACGCATGGGCGAGCTGGGAGCCATCGCGGAGGCCGAGCATCGTCGTGTGGGCGAGTTTGCCGGTTCGTTGAAGCTTGATGCCGTTTTCAGCGTCGGTGGCAGCGAGGCCGCCTGGATCACGGAAGCCTCCCAGGCCGTGCCCTCTGAGCATTTCCCCGATCACGCCGCCTGCGCCGCCCGTCTGCGCGAGTGGCTGGGTGAAGGCGATGTTGTTTTGCTCAAAGGCAGCCGCTCCGCACGCATGGAACAAGTTCTCACCCATTTTTCTGCATCATGATGTACTGGCTCTATGAACTCCGGGAATGGCTCACCGCTCATCATTGGATCAGCGATGACGCAGCCTTGTACAAACTTCTCAACCTGTTCAAGTACCACACGTTTCGTGCCGGTGGTGCCGCCATCACGGCTTTTGTGCTCTCGCTGATGTATGGCGACCGGTTGATCCGCAAACTCATCTCCCTCAAAATCGGCCAACCGATCCGCACGGCCGAGGAAGTCCACAAACTGCACGAGCTTCATGGCAAAAAGGCAGGCACGCCAACGATGGGCGGCATTCTGATCCTCGGTGCCATCGTTGTCTCGACGCTCCTCTGGGCGAAGTGGGACAACGTCATGGTGTGGACCGTTTTGTTCACTACCATCGGCCTCGGAGCCCTCGGTTTTCGTGACGATTACCTCAAGATCAGCAAAAAGAACTCCAAGGGCGTCAACGCGCGGACCAAGCTCGTCTGGCAGACCTCCGTCGCGGTGATTGCTGGGCTGATGTTCGCGTATGCGGTGCCTGGGGACAACGGCATCACGCTGCGCGCCTTGTATCTGCCGTTTGTGAAGGATGCCGTCATCGCCGACATGCATATCTTCGCCGTGGCGCTGTTTGCGCTCATCATCGTCGGCGCATCGAACGCGGTGAATCTCACTGACGGCCTGGACGGCCTTGCCACCGGCTGTTCGGTGACGACCGCCCTAGCCTATGCCGGTTTTGGCTACATCTGCGGCAATGCGCGTTACTCCGACTACCTCGGCGTCGCTCACAACAGCCTCGCCAACGAACTACCCATCGTGGCGATGGCGATGGCCGGTGCCTGCCTTGGTTTCCTGTGGTTCAACGCGCATCCCGCGAAGATGTTCATGGGTGACACCGGCTCCCTTGCGCTCGGTGGCTGCATCGCCGCGCTCGCCATCGGCTGCAAACAGGAGATTGTGCTCGCTCTCGTCGGTGGCGTGTTCGTCATGGAGGCCATGAGCGTGATCATCCAGGTGGTCAGTTTCAAAAAACGCGGCAAGCGCGTCTTCCGCATGGCTCCGATCCATCACCACTTCGAGCTCGGCGGCTGGCACGAGAACCAAGTCATCGTCCGCTTCTGGGTGCTCTCGCTGCTCTTCGCCATGCTCGGCCTCGCCACGCTCAAGCTTCGTTAAATCATGAAATTCGCCTCCCAACATTTCGCCATCCTCGGTGCAGGACGCAGCGGTCTCGGTGCCGCACGTCTGGCGCGTCTGCATGGCGCGGAGGTGACGATTTTCGACGAGGGTGAGAAGGCCAAGCAGGTCGAAGACTTCAAATGCGTGCTCGGGCAACCCGCGCGTGATCTCGTCGTGAAGCCCGGCGAGTTTGACCGCGTCATCATCAGCCCAGGACTCGATGAACACTGGCCGTTGCCGAAGAAATTCACCGACGTGGGCGTGCCGCTCGTCGGCGAGACCGAGTTTGCCTTCAATCTCACCAACATGGCGATGGCGGCCATCACTGGCACCAATGGCAAGAGCACCTGCACGGAGCTGATCGCGGCCATGTTCAACGGCTGCGGCTTCAAGTCGGTGCCCTGCGGCAATCACGGCATGTCCCTGAGTGAGGTCGTCGCCAGCGGCGCTCGTTATGATGTACTCGCGCTCGAGATCAGCAGCTTCCAGCTCGAAACCATCCAAAACTTCCGCGCCAAGGCCAGCCTGTGGCTCAATTTCGCACCGGACCACCTGGATCGTTACCCCAACATGGAGGCGTACTTTGCCGCGAAGGCGCGCATCTTTGAAAATGTGACGCGGGATGACTACGCCATCGTGCGGGCGGGCGAGTCCGTCTCCTCCGGCAAGGCGCAGCGCTGGACCTTCAGCGCTTATGGAGACAAAGCCGAATACACCTACGCAGACGGCCACTTCTTCCATGAAGGACAAAGATTTGGCAGCGCCACCGGTTTGAAGCTGCGTGGCAAGCACAACATGGAAAACGTGCTCGCCGCGCTGATGACCGGTCGCGTGTTTGGCCTGAGCCGCACGGAGATGCTCAAAGCCCTGGCCGCCTACGAGCCGCCGCGCCACCGCTGTGAGCTGGTGCGCACGTTGCGGGACCGTGAATACATCAATGACTCGAAGGCCACGAACCTGCACGCGCTGGAGGCCTGCCTCCGCTCGCAGGAGCGCCCGATCGTGCTGATCGCAGGCGGGAAGGACAAGCAGCTCGACTACACACCCCTGCGGGATGCCTTGAAAGGCCAAGTGCGCGCCATGGTCTTCATCGGCGAGATCGCGCAAGAGCTGGAGAAGACGTTTGGAGATCTGCTGCCCTGCCAACGCGGCGCGGACATGGCGGAGGCTGTGGCGCTCGCCACGCAGCTCTCGCAGCCCGGAGACGCGGTCATCCTCAGTCCCGGCACCTCCTCATTCGACATGTACACCGGCTATGCTCAACGCGGCGATGTGTTTCGCGACGCCGTCAACGCCCTGACTTGAATTTTGAAATACAAACTCCCACCACCCCAAGCACGTCCCATGAAGACGAAGACCAAGCCGAACAAGGACAAGAAGCTGCTGCTTAACTTGATCAATGGTGAGCGTCACCGGCACCGCGTGGCGCTCGTCACCGAGGAAGGTGAATGGAACCAGCATGAGCCGAACTCAGGCATGGCGCGCATGTTTGTCATCATGCTGCTGGTGCATGTGGCCCTCATCAGCGGCATCATCCTCTATGATTTCATGGGGGATGAGGAAACACCTCAGCAGACCGTCACACAGGCCGCCCGCGCCATGGCAAGCACCAGCGGTCTGCCACTGCCCGCACCCGGACTCGTCGATGAGCAGGCCCAGGCCGCAGCGGACACGCAGGAATTCGACAACTACGAGATGCGCTCGGGCGATTCGCTGAAAAGCATCGCCGCCAAATTCGGCACCACCGAGGAAGAGATCAACCGCCTCAACCTGATCGACAAAGGGCTGCAAATCGGCCCCGGCACCATGCTGCGCGTGCCAAAGCAAGCCGTGCCAAGCGCGATCCCGGTCGATCCGAAAACGCTCAAACCGATGGCCTCCACGGAAGAAGTGCCGAAGGCTGTCCCCGTGCAGGATCAGCCGCCAGTGACGAACGTGCCGAGCGAGGCCGTGAAGCCTGCCGATGCGCCCGCGAGTCTTTCCGCCGCCGCGCTGACCCCGATGTCCCTCGTGGCACCGAGCGAGGCCCCGCCTGCAGTCAGCTCACTCGCCGCCGCCGCTGACACCTCCGCCACCGTAGCCGCCCCGGTAGAAAACATGGCCCCTCTGCCACCGCCTTCCAATCCGCGTGTCGTCTCGCTTCTCAATTCTCCGCCTCCCACACCCAAAGCAGAGCCCAAACAGGCCGCGAAGGTCGAGACCAAGCCGCTGGCAAAGCCGAACCCCGTCCCGCCTCCGTCGCAGATGCTGAAAAAGATCGCCGACAAGCCACCTGCGACGAAAAAAGCCGAGCCGGTGAAGAAGACCGTCAGCACACCGCCCAAACCAGCGCCCAAAGCCACCCCGGCGCGCTCACACACGCTACAGCCTGGCGAGACCCTTTACCGCCTCTCGTCGAAATACGGTGTCTCAGTCGCCGCCATCCAGAAGGCGAACAACATCAAGAATCCCAACGTCATGCGTGATGGGATGAAGCTGTTGATCCCGGCGAAGTAAACTTCCCACTTCTCAGTTCGCCGTTAGCGGTTGAACAGAGAACCGCAAATAGAGAACTGCGAACCTCATGGCCCGTCACTCCATCTTCCTGCTCATCCTTGCGGTCGTGTCCTTGATCGCGCTCGGCATCACCATGCTGGCCAGCACGACGTTCGAGATCGCGCATGAGGGCGGCGAGGATTACGTCACGCTCTGGCGGCAGTTCGTGTGGCTGGGCGTGGCGGTGGCGGCCTGTGTGTTCGCGGCGCTCATCGACTACAACGCTTGGCTGCGCTGGCGCTGGCACATCCTGATCGCGGCAGCGGTGCTGCTCGTACTTTGCTATGTGCCGATGATCGGCGTGAAGATCAACGGTTCACGGCGCTGGATCGGCTGGCAGTCATTCCGCATGCAGCCCTCCGAGTTTGCCAAGATCGCGCTCATCATCGCGCTGGCAGGCTGGTTTGCCATGCATGAAGTGATGACGCGCAGTTTCTGGCGCGGCTTTGTGCTGCCGGGACTCATTTTGATGGGCATCGTGGGCCTGATCGGCTGCGAGTTTGACCTGGGCAGCGCCCTGCTGGCCTCGACGGTCGGCCTGGGGGTCATGTTCATGGCCGGGACGAAGCTGCGCTACCTCTCGCTCATCGTG
>CAXNGR010000225.1:0-6645 GCA_964201265.1 Verrucomicrobiaceae bacterium | reverse complement strand
GCAACAACGGGCAAAGCGTAGCGCATGACTTCAAGCCCGATGGTGGCGATAGGCTCAGGCCACAAGCTGGTGAGGGCCACGACGCTGCATTCGCGGTAGTAGGCCTTCAGTTCTTCCTGGGGGATGAAGCCTTTGAAATGCACGCGATCTGCCAAACCAAGCTTGCGGCTGAGTTCCTCGCAGTAGGCCTTGTGATTGCCATCGCCGAGGATGATGCACTCGAAGTTGCTCTTCACCTTGGCGAGGGATTCGAGGAGCACGTCCACACCTTTGCCACGGATGATCTGGCCTGCGTAGAGGATCAAATTGCGGTCGCTGAAGCTGCTGCGGAGGGTGGGATCGCCCATGCGGGGCACAGGTGCGTGGATCTCGATGCGTTTGGCGTCGAAGCCGTTGTTCAGCAGCTCGTCACGCATGTATTCGGTGACGACGACCATGCGATCAAAGCGGCGGTTGAGGGCGATCTCGCGTTTCTTTTCGCGGTAGCTGACGTATTTGAGCGGGAAGCCGCCGCCGTTGTTTTTCACCACGCAGGCACCGCAGCCGATGGCGCAGTAAAGGCTGGCGGCGCGGGTGCAGATCTTCCGGGTGAAGTAATCATACTTGTAACTGCGCATGCAGTAGATGTCATGATCATGCACCATGCGAACGAGCGGCACACCGCTGTCCACGAGTGCCTGGATGACCTTCAAGTCGGCCATTTTATGAACATAGACGGCGTCAGGCTTGAATGCGGTGAGCGCGGCACGAGTGCGGGAGGCGGTGTCGCCTTCAAGAGCGAACTGCCGCGTGAAGACCTGCCTCCAGCCGTCTTCGTTTTTGCCCGTGCCAGGTCCGTGGAGGATGGCGATGTCGTGACCGCGCTGGCCGAGTTGTTCGGCAGTAATAAAGGCATTGGCTTCCGCCCCGGCAAGGGCTCCGAAGCGTTCGTGAACGTAGAGGAGTTTCATGAGGTGATGAAACTCGTGCGAACGCCCCGGATCTGAAATCCCCGCAGGTGGGTGGAAGTCGTAACTTGGCTCTCCAGAGGCGAGACGAACGTCTCCTGATTCACTTCGACGCGCTGGGTTTTGTTCGGGAGCCGGGAGACTTCGATCTCGGCTTTGGAAAGCCGAGCTACGGTCCCCCCCCACAGTTGGGGGGGAGGACTTGGGGGTGGTGTTGAGGGAGCTTTGAAGACCAGCCAACCCACTTCTTATGCTCTCCTTCTTCTCCGCCAGCACCCGCATGGTCAATTCTCGGAACGCGATCTCCGAGTGTCTCGAATCCGCGCTCGGCGCGGACATGTCCTGTGATCTCGTGATGCTCAGCGCATCCATCGGGCATGATTACCAGGCGCTGGTCGATCAGGTGCGTGAGCTTGCTCCAGGAGCGCGGGTGGTGGGGGCATCATGCTGCGGGATCGTCGGCAAAGAAGGCGTGAGCGAGTCGATGAAGGACGTGGCGCTGATGGCGGTGCGCGGAAAGGAATTCGCCGTGGCGCATGTGGATGACATCAACGGGCGCAATGCTTTTGAAAAGGCGGTGGAACTGGCGCAGCAGCTCAAGGCGCAGCAGCCGGGCATCAACATGATCCATTTCATGGCCTCGGGCATCGACATCGCGAATGACCAAGCCATCGCAGGCATCGAATCCGTCTTCGGACCTGAGGTGACGATCTTCGGCGCGACGTCCTCGGACAACATGCGCGGCGTGGTCAGCTATCAGATGGTGGATGGCACTGTCTATGAGCACGCAGCGTGGGCGGTGGGCTTTGCGGACCCGACTTTGACGGTCGAAACGCAGGCCACACATGGCTTCATGGCTGTGGGCGAACCCATGACGGTGACGAAGGCGGATGGCACGCGAATCATCGAGCTGAATGGCAAGCCTGCCTGGCAGGAATACACCGCGCGGCTCGGCTTGGATGCAGCGACAGCCAACTGTGGCGACTCGATTCCCGTCGGCGCGCTGGCAGAGCAATTGTCGGCTGAGCAAGCCACGGAATATGGCAACCCGCACATCCTGCGCGTGGTCACGAAACGCGACGCCGATGGCGCGATGCACTATGCCACGGAGATTGGCGAGGGCACGAAGCTGTGGCTCACTGTGCGCGATGAGGAGCGCATCTTTGCCGACATGGACCGCATGATGACGCAGATGAATGAACGCGCTGGCGGGCTGAAGCCGGTGGCGGTCTTCCATGCGGACTGTCTGGCCCGTGGGCGCTATCTTTTCAATCGTGTGATGAAGGAGGAGCTGGTGAGCCGCATGCAGTTCCCGCTGAGCACGGATGGCGTGGTGCCACCTTGGCTGGGCATGTATGGCTTCGGCGAGTTTGCCCGTCTCCGCGGCGCGAACACCTACCACAACTACACCACGGCGATTTACGCGATTTACCGCCGCTGAGAATGAAACACGTCACGCTCACTCAACCCAACGCTGCCGAGACTCTGTCCTATGACGAGCTGCTGAAGCGATATGAGGCGCTGCAACTGCGCGTGACGCGCTTTTCCACGGTGGAGCAGCGGATGGTGGATGCACAATATCAGCTCGACGAGGAACTCGGTCGCTTCGGTCGTATCCATGCCTTCACGTCCAAAGCCATCAATGCTGTCAGTGACCAAGAATTCGCCGACATGGTCGCGGAAGCGATGCTGGATGTGTTTGAGCAGGAGTTCAGCCTATACTGGCCTGTCGGATCTGATGGGTTGCTCATGCCCGCGCCGATGGCCGTGCATGGCCTGAAGACACCGCCGCCAGAGCCTGCTGCACTGGCGACTTGGGTCGGTGCGCGACTTCAAAACATGAAGGAAAAGGCCAAAGTAGTGCCCAGAGATTTGCTGGAGCAGTTGCCTCAAGGTTTTGACATCTCGCATCTCGTGATCGGCTTCTGTTTGGATCAAAAAGGCAAACGTATCGCAGTCGTGCTCACGGGCATCACTCGTGAGAAGGCGGACTTCCACACGCCACTGATGCTGGAGCGCATTCAGTCGTTTCAGGTCTTTCTGCAGAAGGTTTCCAGTCTGGCGATGAATCGCCGGAACAATGCGATCATCGCCCAGCAGATGCTGCACATCCAGCAGTCTGAAGAGCGGCTGAAGCTTGCCATTGAGGGCAGCAATACGGGATTTTGGGACTGGGATCTGCCCACGAAGCGAGTGGTTTATTCACCCGTCTGGAAGTCGATGCTGGGGTATGCGGATGATGAGATCACCAACTCATCCGAGGAATGGGAATCCCGCCTGCATCCTGACGATCTCGCCCGCAGTCTGGAGCTCGTGGAGCGGCATCTTCGCGGTGAGACGCCTGCTTTTGATAATCTGGCCCGCATGAGGCACAAGGACGGTCACTACGTCTGGATCTTGGCGCGTGGTCGTGCTCTGCGTGATGCGCAGGGAAAGGTGTATCGCTTCGTTGGCACACATTTCGACATGACGCAGCAAAAGGCCCTGGAGCAGCGTCTGCGCGAGGCCGAGGACCTTCAACGCGTGGCAAGAGAGCAGGCGGAGGCCGCCAGCCGGGCGAAAAGCATCTTTGTGGCGAGCATGAGTCACGAAATTCGCACGCCCATGAATGGTGTGCTGGGCATGCTTCAGCTTCTCAACGACACGCCGCTCTCCGAGTCACAAACGGAGCTGGTGAGCAATGCGGAGAAGTCCGCCACGGCGCTGCTGGATGTCATCGGCGACATCCTTGACCTCTCGAAGGTCGAGGCGGGCAAGATCGATCTCGAAAACCAGCCTTTCCAGCCTGCGGCCTTGTTTGAAGAGGTGAGCACGCTGATGAAGGTGCGCTCCGAAGCGAAGGATCTCCAGCTCAAGCTCAACCTGCCATCCGGGATGCCCGCATGGGTCAAAGGTGATGCAGGCAGGCTGCGGCAGATCCTGATCAATCTCATCGGCAATGCGATCAAGTTTACCGATCATGGTGGCGTGACGGTGGAGGTGGAAACAAGGCCCGTGCCGGACTCCACAGCACTGGTGAACCTGGAAGCGGTCGTGCGCGACACGGGCATCGGCTTCTCGGAAGAGTTCATTGAGCATTTGTACAAGCCTTTCAGTCAACACGATGGCTCCACGAAGCGTCGTCATGATGGGACAGGCCTCGGCTTGGCGATCTCGCGTTCATTGATCGAGTTGATGGGCGGTCGCATCACGGCGAAGAGCCGCCCTGGCAAGGGTTCAGAATTCCGCTTCACGCTCTGCCTGCCCCTCACAGATGCCCCGCCGGAACACGCGAAAGAGGCAACTCCTGCGCCTGCCACGCTCCGTTTTGACGGTCGCGTGCTCGTGGTGGAAGACAATCCCATGGGACAGACGGTGGCACGGCTGATGCTGCAAAAGTTTGGCTTCAGCGTCGATCTGGCGGCCAATGGCGAAGAAGGCCTGGCGATGGCAAAAGAGGGCGATTACCGCTTTGTCTTGATGGATTGTCAGATGCCCGTAATGGACGGCTTCGAAGCCACGGCAGCGATTCGCCAGTCCGAATCACAAGCCGGAAAGGCACCCGTGCCGATCGTTGCCTTGACGGCAAATGTGCAGCCCACAGACATCGAAAAGTGCCTGCAAAGTGGCATGAATGACTTCCTGCCGAAGCCACTTCGCAAGGATGCGCTGGTGACGAAGATGGTGAAGTGGCTGGCGTAGCTCGCCTTTGATTCGCTTTGCTCACCCTTCGGGCAGCCTGCGGCTGTCTATCTCCGCTGCGCTTCGGTTCCAGAGGCGAGACGAACGTCCCCTGATTCACTTCCTCGCGCTGGGCTTTCTTCGGGAGCCGGGAGACTTCGATCTCGGCTTTGGAAAGCCGAGCTACTTCAGGCGTGTCATCTGCTCTCGCAAGGCTGGAGCGGCGGCTTCGAAGGCTTGCTTCAACTGGGCGATGAGGGCCGGTTGGTTGTCGCGGAGGTTGTTTTCCGCGAGCTGTTCGAGTTCGCGGCAGAGCGAGTGCAGATAGGTGAGGCCGAAGAGCGAGCTACTTCCCTTTAAAGAGTGCGCGGTGCGGCGCAGGGCTGCCTGATCTTCTCCGATAACCAGCTTTTCGAGATCGAGGATGCGCTCGGGCGTGTCTTTGAGCCAGTTTTCGATGAGTTCAATGGTGTCTTCCACGCTGAGTTCATCGGCAAGCTGCTGGATGGCATCGTGGGCGGTGGATTCGTCATCGGGGGACCATGGCGGAGCTTCGGCGTCCTCTTTCGTTTCGGCGAGGACGCTGATGCGATTCAGCGCCTCGGTGAGTGGCTTGGCACGCAGCGGTTTGGAGACGTAATCGTCCATGCCCGCCTCCAGACAGCGCTCGCGCTCTCCTGACATGACATTGGCGGTCATGGCGATGATGCGGCAGCGCGGACGCTGCCAAGTGGTGCTGGATTCGATCTCGCGAATGGCACGCGTGGCCTCGTAGCCGTCCATGCGCGGCATGTGGCAGTCCAAGAGCACGCCATCATAAGCGCCGCTGGCGAAGCGATCGACGGCTTCTTCGCCATCGCAGGCGACTTCAGCGGGATAACCATGTTTTTCGAGCATCATCATGGCCATGCGGGCGTTCACTTCGTTGTCCTCGACGACGAGGAGGCGCGGCTTGCTGCGGCTTGGTTGCTCTGCTGCGGCTGGCTCATCGCTGGTGGTGCTTTCTTCGTTAAAAGGCATCTCTTGGGTGAGCGGCACGCGCATCGGCAGACGCAGCCAGAAGCGCGATCCGACCTGACGCTGACTTTCCACGCCGATTTCGCCGCCCATGAGTTCGACCAGGCGCTTGCTGATGGCGAGACCGAGTCCAGTGCCACCAAAGCGACGCGTGCTAGAGCTGTCCACCTGCGTGAAGGCCTGGAAGAGCTGCGCCTGCTGTTCGGGCGTCATGCCGATGCCGGTGTCTGTGACGCTCATCTCGATGTTCACCGGGCCATCCGGCGGGGATTCGAGACGCTTTACCTCAATGCGGATGTGGCCGTCGTCGGTGAATTTGATGCCATTGCCGACGAGGTTCATCAAAATCTGCCGCAGGCGTCCTGGATCACCAATGAGCGACGAAGGCACATCGGGAGCGATGTTGACGATGAGTTCGATTTCACGCGCAGCGGCCTTGTGATGCAGCAGATCGACGACACCACGGATGACGGAGTCGAGGCGGAAGGTTTCATCGACGAGATCGAGCTTCCGGGCCTCGATCTTGGAGAAGTCGAGGATGTCCTCAATGATGGTCATGAGTGCATCACCGCTCTGGCGCACGGCATCGACCATTTCGCGTTGTTTGGGCTGCAAATCGGTGTCTAGCAGTAGGGAGGACATGCCGATGATGCCATTCATCGGCGTGCGAATCTCATGACTCATCGTGGCGAGGAAGTCACTCTTGGCCCGGCTGGCACCTTCGGCGGTTTCCTTGGCCTGGAGGAGCTCCTCAGCCGCCCGTTTCTGCTCCGTGATGTCGGAGCCAACACCGAGGTAGCCGGTGATTTGACCGCGCTCGTTGCACAAAGCGGTGACGGAGAGTCGCACAGGGAAATGCGTGCCGTCTTTGTGGACGTAGGTCCATTCACGCTCGTCGATTTCGCCGATGGTGGCCTTTGCCACGAAGGTCTCGAATCCAGGCTGAATTTCATGTCCCAGCTCGATGGAGAGTTCGCGGGAGCGAGCGATGATCTCCTCCGGCAGATGAATGATGGCGGGT
>CAXNGR010000224.1:0-6651 GCA_964201265.1 Verrucomicrobiaceae bacterium | reverse complement strand
TTCAGCGGCGAAAACGGAGGTCGAGACGAGGAGAAGGGCGGTGGTGAGCTTCATGGTGCCGACATTGGAGCGGAAATCACCGCGCTACGCAAGGCAGCATCATCGCGTCTCGCATGCCGTGGAGGATTTTTTTATCCGCCGGGCACACTGTGGCCAGCACGCCGCCAAGCGCGGGATCATCATCCTCGTTCGAGTTCGCAAAATAATACGGACACAACCGCACGCGGCTCTGCATCGCCCGCGTGGCCTGCTTTTCCTCATCCCAGGCCGGATGCGTGACGACCTTCGCGCGATGAAACTCCTGCAGCACGAACGGATTCGTCGAGAAACTTGCCAGCGCCTCGTCAATCGCCGCGCCCCATTGTTCCTGCGAGAGATCGTGGCCGATGAACACGCCGCGCGAACCCCAGCCGCGCTCCGAGAAGCCGCTGATCTTCAAAACGAGCTGCCGCTGCTTCCCGCCGAATGTTTTCATCTCGTGCCAGCTCTGAATGTCGAGCTTCGGCCACACCGCGAACGGCGGCAGCGGCACCGGATCGACCACCCAGCCCATGGGGATGCATTTCTTCAAAAGCGCCAAGTGCTCAGCGCTCAGTGCGTAGTTCCAGAAGTTTTCCAAGGCGGGCGACCAGAAGAGCGCGAGCCACAGTTTCTCTTCCAGGAATGCTTTGATCGGCGGCGTGAAGCTCAATTCACCACGCTCGGCCATGCGCAGCATCACGTCGGCGTTTTCGACGTTCGCGAGGTCAAACAGCTCGAAGAAGCGGTAAATCGCCGCGCCATTCAGCTCAAACGGCTCCACCTCCCATGGCCGCAACACACGGCGGCCCAATCGCTCAGCCAGCCAGCTCATCTCGGGCAAGTAATCGCCCGATTCACGCGAGATCAGGATGTCCTCGCTCGGAAATGCCGCCGCAAACGCGTCAATCATGCCCGCAGCGCCACCGATAACGTTTTGATCCAGCGCCGCATACGTTTCATTCAGCCATGCCGTCAAACCGATGCCGCCAGGCAGCGAATCGAGCTCCGAAATGCTCACGCCGGTTTCCGTCAGCACCAAATCCGGCCGCAGCACACGCGGCAGATCCTCATGCCAGCGCGGATTCCGCCCCAGCTCGATCACCCGTTGCGGCTTGCCCTGATCCAGCAGCTTCGCCACCCACGGATGCGCCTCATCGAAGTACAACCGGTTGCACGCGCGCTGAAACGCCCGCAACGCCGGTCCCAGCGAACGAATCAGCTCCACCATCGCCGCATCCAGCTCAAACGCCTCCGGCGACAGCACCCACTCCTTGTCCTGGAAGAAACCTTGCTCAGGAAATGAGGCGCGGATGTGGGAGATAGATGGAGCAGCAGACAATGGAGGAGCTTACGGTTCAAACTGTGACAAAGAGGCAACGATGATGCTGGAGCCAATCACAATCGACAAGCCGATGAGTGTTGCCGTCAGAAACCAGAACATCAAAGGATCAGAGTGACGGTGGAACACCTGGTTCTGTCCACGCCACCAATGTTCGACCCTGCCCGTTTTCACAGCCTTCACTGCCAGCCAAACGAGATAGGCCGGCAGACACAAGAGCAATAACAGCAACCAAGATCTCATCGGCGTCTGCTGACGTGCATGTCACTTCCCCGCCACCTTCGTATTACCCGAAGGCAAGGTGCGAATGCGTTGCGTCGGGCTGAGGCCGTATTTATCGGGTTGATACATGGCTTCGATTCTCGCGGGCGGGGCGGTGGTGTCGCCTTCGGCGATGACTCTCGCGAGGTATTGGAGGCTGAACTTGCCTTTGGCGGGCGCGTAGTCGGTGAAGAACAAGGCACGGTCGGTGCGAATCTCGCGGTGGTCGCAGAACCAGGGCTGGGTGCCGTCGGGGAGCTGATCGCCTTCGCGTTCGCTCTGGGTGCCGAATTCAGGATTGATAGCTTCGAAAACGGCGGGCAGCGAGTCGTCGATGGCGAGGTAGCGATCACCGCCGCCGATTTCGATCTTCAGCGTGACGACAACCATGTCGCCGACGCGGAGGTCGTCGGTGCCGGTGGTGGAGCCGTCCATGTTCAGCTCCTCATAGGTGCGCTCGATGGCGTAGCCTTTGTTCTCTCCGGCGAAATCACGCTGCGGCGGGAAGCTGCGGGCTTCGATGCGGCTGAAGATCTCGCGTCCGGCGGGCAACTCGACGCTGAGGGGCTTGGCGCTGAGCGCCTCATTGAGCGCGAAGTTCACACGGGCGCTGGAGAAGCCGGCGGTGAGGTTCAGCGGCACGGCCTGCGTGTCCCAGCGACCGGTGGCGGCCAGCGGCTCGCCGACCTTCTTCAAGCTGCGCTCATAGGCGGACAAGGCGGTGAGCGTCCAGGCGTTGGTGAAGGTGTTGCCCCATTCACCACGACCATTGCGGGATTGCAGGATCGACAAGGCGAGCGCTTCGGCATCGGTGGTGAGGCCGAGATGCGTGTAACAGATCAAGCGCAGCGCTTTGTTCGCACCATTTCCGGCCCAGTGGCTCCAGATCACCGGTGCAGGCGCTGGAGTGGTCGTTTTGGCCTTTGTGTCGGTCTTGGACTTCGATTTGGCCTTGGAAGCGGCCACCTTGGCCTTGCTGTCGGTTTTCGGCGGCGTGGGAGGCGCGGGTGGTTTCCAGCCGAGGGTGTCCTTGATCTGCTGGGCAGGCGTGTTGCTGAGGCACATCGAGAGCGCGAGATAAAGGCGGGCGATCTCAGGCAGTTTGTCGCGTTTGCCAAAGAGCAGGTTCTGATACGCAGGCTCGGGTTTGCCCGCTTTGGCGAGCGTGTAGAGCGCCAACGCGGAGTCGGTGATGTTGTAGAGGTCTTTTTCCTCTTCGAGGCCACGCAGCTTCTTTGAGAGATATTCGACGAGCTTGTTGATGGCATCGGCGGGAACGTCCGCGCCTTGATCTCGTGCGCGCAGCAACAGCAGGCCGCCGTAAGCACTTCCCCAGAAGGTCGGCTCGGTGCCGCCGGGCCAGTAGGCCAGACCGCCTTCGTCGGTGGTCATTTGCAGGAGCTTGTTCACGCCGGACTGAATGACGAGCTTCGCTTTGCCACCGCCAAGTTGGTCAGGGAACAGCGGCTCGTATTTGCCAAGTGCGAGCCAGGGCATCGTCGCGGAGGTGGTCTGCTCGACGCAGCCGTAAGGATACTTCAAGAGGTAGTCGAGCGCGTCGCGGGCCTCGTAGAGACGGCTGTTGCTGATGCCGAGGGAGAGTGAGCCTTCGCCTTCGAGCAGCGCGGGATTCACATCCTTGATGAGGTTATCGACGGGTTCGTCGGCCTTCAGGCGGTTGTAGCTGACGTAGCGCAGCTCTGGCACAGGATGATTCACCTCGAAGGTCGATTCGGTGCCGTCGCTGGCTTCAGCGGCCCAGTTCACGCCGCGTGCGATCCATTTCCATTTCGCGGTGCCGAGCTGCACAAACTGCACGGGGAAGGCGGTGGCGGCTGTTTCACCGGCTTTGATTTGCAGGATGACCTTCTGCTGCTTCGCGCTGCCACCGGTGTCGGCGGTGAGCGAGGCGGGAATGAAATCGCGCTTCTCCTGGATGAAGTTCGCGCTGCCATCGAGTTCGAGCGTGACCTCAACCGCACCCGCGTTTGGCGTGGTGTTGTGAACGACGGCTTTGACGAGGAATTCATCGCCAAGGCGGGCGAAGCGCGGCACCGCAGGCTCGATCATGAGCGGCTTGTTGATCTTGAAGGCAGACTCGCCTTTGCCAAAACGATCCACGCCATGCGCGGCGACGGCCATGATGCGGTAACGCGTGAGATTGTCCGGCGCGGTGACGCTGGCGGTCAGTTTGCCCTGCGCATTGGTGATGCCGGAGGCGAGCCAGAGCGGCGTGACGATGAAGTTTTTGCGAATGGTGGCGTTCGCGCCGTTGCCGTCGCCGCCTTTGTCACCAACGACGAAGCCTTTGTTGCCACGGTCGCGCGCAGCGAGTTCTTCGGGCAGCAGATTGTCGAAGGAGGTGAAGCTGTCGATGGCGAGCGGCAGTTCGGCATGGAAGTAGGCCGAAGGATCGGGCGTCTCGTGGCTCATGATGCTCAGCACGCCTTCATCGACGGCGTAGAGCGTGACATCGCTGCCGGAGACAGGCGCACCTTTGGCATCGGTGATCGTGGTGGTGATGTTCACCGCCTCGGCTGGGCGAACTTCATCGCGATCCGGCTTCACGGCGAGTTTCAGCTCCTTGGCATCGGATTCGACCTTCAGGGCGCAATAACCAACGCGATACTCGGGCATCTTGTGCTGCTTGGTGCTGGCGGCGGAGCCACGAATGACGATGACGGACACGAAGACGTTCGGGAACTCGTCTTCACCGAGCGGGACACGGATGATCGGGTTTTCGAGCGTGAGTTCGGTCACAAACTGACGATGCAGTTTGTTGCGCTCCACTGTGACGAGCGCGGTGCCTGCAATCGGTGTTTTGACCACGATGACGGCGTCCTCACCGGGTTTGAGCGTCGTCTTCTCCGGCTGGAGGTTCATGCGGTTGCCATCTTCCATCGCCCAGGGGAATTCATTGCCACCGACGGCGTAAAACGGCATGCGCGAGATGACTTTGGTGCCTTTGGCATCCACCGCTTCCGTCGTGACGAAATAAACGCCGCCGCGTGCGGGTGTGAACGGAATGCTGGACGAAGGAGCGGAACCGGTGGTCGGAGATTTCAAATCGAGGCTCTGTTTCAATTCTTCGCGAAGGATGACTTGGTCCTTCGTCGTGCTGCCGCCGCCTGCGGTGGCGATTTTGAGCGTGTGATACTCCTGACGCTCGACTTTGACTTCCACGCGCACATTGCCTGAGGCGGGAGCGCCTTTGGAATCAATGGCGACGACTTCAAGCTGCAGCGCCTTGCCTGCGGTGCCGAAATAGTCAGGGCCTTTGAGGCCGAGCAGGAAATTCGCGCCGGGGACTTCAAACTCGGCGGCGGAGCTGATCGTCTGCTCGTTGATGTCGGTGACTTCGGCATTCACGCGCACACGTTGAGGTAATGCAGCACGATCTGCGGGCGGCTGCGGCATTTCCAGTGTGGCAGTGCCGTCGTCAGCGAGGAACAAATCGCCGTTCACGAACCACTCGTCTTCCTCATCGTCATTGTCATGACCGGCGTAATCGCCATCAGCATCGCGATCCTGCGCGTAGTGCGACCACGTGGGTGCTTCGCCGAAATGATACTGGCGGTAGGCCTCCGGCGGCTGGTAGTCGCGCTGCGAGTTTGCGCTCCACTGCACCTTGGCGACGGAGAGCGCCTTGCCCATGTAGTAGTTCGCGCTGAGCGGAAGCTTGATGCGGTCGGGTTCGAACTTGATCGCCTTGGTATCGAGCTTCACCTCGAAGGTGTTCGGCTTGTAATCGTCGATGCGGAAGGTCATGCCGCCGCCGTCATCGCTCTGGCTGTTGGGATTGGGGGATTTGAGATTGATCGAGAGATCGTACCAGCCTGCGGGGCCAGTCGGCAGCACGACGTCATCCGCCCAAGCACCACTGGCGGTGAAGGTGACTGGTTTGTCGATGACGACGCGGTAACGCGGATCGCGGATCACGAGACGACCTTCGGCAGGTGCTTGATCGAGGCTCAAATCGTCGCCGATGAGCAGACGCGTGTGCGCTTTGAAGTGCGCGGTGTCGCCGGGCTTGTAGAGCGGACGGTCGGAGAAGACAAAGGTGCGCCGCTGCGCCTGCCAAACGCTTTCATAAGCCTGTGAGATGTCATAAGGCACGCCGATGCCGCTGTTGCTGCACTCGATAACAGCGCAGTCGCCGTTTTTCTCTGCCAGCACGAAGGCGGGGGTGGCTCCAGGAGCGGATGCAATGCCGCTGGCATCGGTGTCGCCGTAGCCGACGAGTTTCAGATCGGAATCCACCAACGTGAGACGCACACCAGGAACGGGCTTGCCGGTTTCGAGCGAGGTGACGAAGACCATCGTCTCCTTGCCGTTGCTCTTTTGCATGATGCCGATGTCGGTGAACTGCACGAGCGACTGCGTGATGACGCCCTTCTGTGAGATGCCTGCGGCGGCGGTGCCTTCGATCTCGATGAACAGCGGTGCGGCAGGCTGGTCGCCGAGCACTTCGCGCCAGTTGAGCTTCACGATCTCGCTTTGATCGAGCGGCTTCGTGATCGGGAAACTGCGATCAAACACCTGTGTGCCGGGATAGGCGTCGATGGACTGTGCCTTGTAAGCGGATCGTTGTTTGTCGTTGCCGTAGTAGGCGGTCTGGTAGGCGCGGTAAAGATCCAGCGCCTTGAGCAGTTCCGGGCCGTTGAGGCGCTTGGCACGCACACGCACCTGGCTCACGTTCGCGGCGCTGAATTCGTAATTAGCAGCGCCTTTGGCAAGCTGCGCGTTGATGAAGGTCGGCGCGGCGACGTAGGGCGGGTTCGGGATGAAGGTGACGCTGTTTTTCACCGGAGCACCGAGAACCATGCCATCGCCAGAAGCCATCGTTGGGTCAACGGTGACATTGTGCGGCTGATTGAGCGGGAACTTGCCGCTGATACGCAGCGTGCGGTGATACACCTCGACTTTCGTCTCGCCCGCAGGAATCGGGTCGATGTGAATGAGCGCCGCGAGTTTCTTTGCGAAGGCGGCTTGCTCCTCGGGCTTCATTTCTTCATCCGAAGGCGGCAGCA
>CAXNGR010000223.1:0-6668 GCA_964201265.1 Verrucomicrobiaceae bacterium | reverse complement strand
GACCACAGAAAAGCCGACATAAAGCTGCTGACAAACCTTACGATCTGTGAATGATTTTAATGTTTGCCCAAACTCAAATCGCTTCACGATGGGATACCATGTCACACTAGCTAGACGAGACTCGGAGACCGGGATTACGGAACAGGAATGGCGGCAGTTTGTGCTTGGCCGTCCAGAGCTAACCCTTATTCCGGCTGAGCAGGGAGCTCACTTCATAACGGCAATCCTCGACAGACGGGATGACTTGGCACTCCACTTTTGCAAGGGCGAGGTATTCACCAAGAACCCAGAAGGCCCACGGATTATCTCATACATGGCATCTATCGCTCCTTATTTTGAAGCGGTCGTTACCGGGGACGAGTGAGAGATTTTTGCCACTGAGGCAGATTGGGGCACTCAGAACGATTGGGACAAACCACCACCGAAGAAGTCTTTTTTTCAGCAGGAGTTCACCCCCGGAAACATCGTGAGGATGGCGATCCTACTTTTACTCGCAGCTATGTTGATCTATAAACACTTCTTTGCTGACCAGCACTGACATGAAGAAAGCCACTTCACAATCCACCAGAGGCAAAAAAACGGATGAAGGCAACGGCTCGTGTGGCACTCGTCGTTTCATCGGTGCCTCCCGTTCGCCCTCGCTGATCCGAAGCGTTAGGCTTCGCTACCCGCTCTCCTAAATGAACGTCAAAGTAACCAGCGTGGATTCCGCACCCGAAGAGCTTTACGCACAGACACCTTTTACTGCCCGCGTTCTTCGGCAGATTCCCGGGCCAGATCGCCCTGATTACCTACTCGCCGAGTTGAGCCAGCCGCTGACTTGGCACCGCGATGCCGCCCAGATTCCCGTTAGCCACCTTGTGCTTTGCGCACGTTGGGTTGGAGGTGTCGTTGCGCCCGGTGCGATCCATCTGCCAATCAACATTGCCTATGTCGTTGACCCCTCCGCGCTCAACGACACCAAACTTGACTTCGGCAAGTGCTACTATAGCGCCATCGGCACTGCCGATGTCACAGCATGATGCACGCTATCAATCCAACACCTGCAACGCCTAACCGAAGCGTTCGGCGTCGCTATGGCATGAAGCCCCCCCCGCAGCAAGGTCCCGGCTCAGCGTCCTACAGATGACATCTTCGCCAGCCGCTCGTCGCTTTCCAGGTGACCGGACCAGCCGAAGTGGCAGCGGAATTCGAAGCAGTGCTGCATTTGCTCGAAGGGGCCGGTCCATGCGGGCTTGTTGGAGGCGACGGTGATGTCTGAGGGCGCGAAGGCGTCGTTCGGCGGGAAGCGTGATGATTGGCAGGCTGTTGGTGAAGGGGTATTCCCCCAAAAGACGTCGTCCAAATCCTCGGCCTGAGCAGGGGCACCATCTGGCTATGCGTCAACAATCCTATTGGAAAGCTGGACGCCTCTGACCACACGAACGCTGTGGCGAAGGCCATTGAGCGCGAAATCATGCCTCTGGAAAGAAGCTAGGATTGACTCCACCAAGGCAATTTGGGTAAAACTTTCGATATCTAGACTTCCAAAATAACGCCCCCCCTTCAAGCGGATCTTTTGTCTGGAGAAGAAGCCACCACCACCATGCGCATCAAACCGGCACTCGGACTTTGTGTCCTCGTCTTCATCGCATGCCTTCTCGGCCTTCGCTTTTCGGCTCCAGAGCATGCCTCAACGCAAGTGCCATGCGTGGACGGAGCGCTTTGTGGGAGCGCCAAGGTGGACCCGGCAGCGGTGCTGGAGAAAGCTGCGCGAGTGAAAGCGGCACCAGTCGTGGTGATGGAATCATCTGACCCGCTGGTGCGCTTTGATGACTGGAGCCGGCGGTATCTCGCGGCCTCGGAGGCTGAGAGAGCTGGATTGATGGCCGAAGGGATGACACTGGCGAAGGCACGGCGGCCTGTTTTTAAAGAGCTGATCAAAGACAATCCGCGCCAGGCGCTGGAGCAGGCGGTGCCGATGGTGGTGCGGCAAAAGCTGCCGGGCGACATCGTGGCGCTGCTGGAGCGGCGGATGAACAAACGTGCGGGTGTGACCGTGTACCAGGGCGTGCCTGCGGAAGGGCAGCCGCTGCCGGAGCCGGGGAAGACGCTGACGCATCGCATCGCCGAAGTACCCGGAGAAGGAGCCTACAATCTGCATGTCTTTGGCCGCCGCGCGAAGTCAGTGATCAATGTGCCAAATGCGGCGCTCAATGGTGTGATCGTAGATCGTGAATTCGCGGCGAGTGAGTCTCCGCTGCGTGTGCTGGAGGTGGGGGAGCTGCCAGACCTCAGCAAGACGGCGGTGACCGAATGCCCGGTGTCTGGAAAAGTGACGCTGGCAGAGGAGGACGCGGAATTGCCGATCTCGGCAGAGCAGCAGGAAAGCGTGATCGAGACGCCGGAGGAGGTGATCTATCTCTGCGGCCCTTACCACGCCACCTTTGTGCAGGATCAACTGATCTACGGCGAAGGCACGACAGGTGGCCCCATAGCCCTCACTGGCGTGCTGCCTGCTCCGCCAACACCGGCCATCGGCCAGCTCAAGGTGCTGTACATTCCGATGACCTTCCAGGACCAGAACGACCAACTGCCCACCGAGTCAAAGAGCTATGAAATCATGCGCAATGTGGCGGACTACTACTCGAAGTCATCCTATGGCAAGCTGACCACGCAGACGACGGTGACACCGCATGTGAAGCTGCCGAAAAACGAGGCATGGTATGTGCAGCGTGACAGCTCCAACGGCGGTGATCTCAACGGACTCGGCATGGAAATGGATCATGCGCGCGAAGAGGCACGGAAGCTCGGCTTCGACTGGCAGGACTATGATGTGACGATCCTGCGCCTCATCGGCGGCCCGCGCGCGACAGGCGGCTGGGGCGGTGGCGGCAATGTCTGGGTCTATGGCGACAGCGTGGGCGTGACGGCCCACGAGATCGGCCACACCTTCGCTCTGGCTCATGCCAACTTCTGGGACACGGCGGGCACCAGTGCCATCGGCCCTGGAGCGAATGCCGAGTATGGAGACAGCTATGACAACATGGGCGGCGGCAGCGTGCCAAAGGACCAGTACAACGTGGCGGCGAAGGTGCAGGTGAAGTGGCTGCCGCAGAACTATGTGCAGAATGTCACCACCAGCGGCCTTTATCGTATCTACGCCTTTGATCAGCCGCAGCTCGACCCGAGAAACCGCTACGCGATCACGATCACCAAGGACTCCCAGCGCACCTACTGGGGAGAGGTGAGGCAGCTTTACAATGGCGACACTGGCCGCCCCTGGGCGGACAAAGGCATGCTGCTCGGCTGGAAATACCCGAACGGCAGCGGCGGCAACATCCAGCTCATCGACACCACCCCCGGTTCCCCCTACGGCAAGGACGATGCCGCCATCGCCCTGGGTCAGACATTTGGTGACACGGAGTCCGGCATCTTCATGACCACGGTTGGGGTGAGCGATACGACCCCGAAGTATGTGGATGTGCTGGTGAACATCGGTGACTTCAGCACTAACACGGCCCCAACGCTGTCACTGACCGCCTCTGCCAATGTGGTGCCACAGAACGCGACCGTGACCTTCACGGCGGATGCGAGTGATCTCGATGGCGATACCCTGGCCTATCAGTGGCAGCACTGGGGTGACACCGGGCTTAAAATCGTGTCACCGAATGCGCCAGTCATCACGCGCAACTTCAACACACAAGGCAGCTACGTCGTGAGCTGCACGGTAAGCGACATGAAGGGCGGCAGCATCACACGCACCACACTGATCACGGTGGGCACAGGCGGCGGGCGTTTCACCATCAGCGGGCGTGTGATGGCGGGTGAACAGGGGCTGCCTGGCGTGCTGCTCACAGCCAATGGCACGAATCCTTCCATCACGGATTCGGAGGGTTATTACACCATCGCCAATCTGACGGCGAACACCTACAGCGTGACGCCCCAGCTCTACGGCTACTCGTTTGGAGAGCTTTTTAACAACAGCATTCCGGTGGGGCCGAACTACAACGGCGCGGACTTCGAGGCCGAGGGACTGCCATCCGTTTCTCTCACCGCCATTGATGCCAGTACCACGGAAAATGCGGTGGGTGACACGGCGGTCTTCCGCCTCACGCGCACAGGCGACACAGCGGTTCCCCTGGTGGTCAATGTGAACCCCGCCATCGGCACGGCGGTGACAGGTGACTACACCTTGAGTCCGGTGCTCACGGCGGGCTCCGGCGGGTTCAGCACCTTCACCATCCCGGCGGAGTCGAGCACGCTGGACATCGTGCTGACACCGGCGAGTGACACGGCTGCGGAAGGGCCTGAGACGGTGACATTTGCCCTAGCAGCGGGTGCAGGTTACCTGATCACGCCGAATGCAGGTGCGGCGCGGGTGGTGATCGAGGATGACGACACCGTGCTGCCAAAAATCAGCCTCGCCGCCACCACGGACACGGCGGATGAAGGCACCGGCGCAGTGGGTGTCTTTACCGTGACACGCACAGGCTCCACCTCGGAGAGTGTGACCGTAAACTATACGGTGGCTGGCACGGCGGGCAGCGGCGTGGATTTTGATGCTGTGAGCGGCAGTGTGGTGATCCCATCCGGCAACCGCACAGCAGTGGTGAACCTCACACCGATCAATGACACGCAGGTGGAACCGATGGAAACGGCACAGCTCACGCTCTCGACGAATGCGGCCTATGTGCTCGATCCCACGGCATCGAGCGCGACAATCAGTCTTTTTGATGATGACACGAATGTGGTCACCCTCTCGGTGACCGATGCCTCGGCGCGGGAGGTGGATCTGACGGCGGCGGGGAACGCAGCGGACACCGGCACCTACCTCGTCACCCGCACGGGTGATGTGTCCGCAGCGCTGACCGTTTATTATTCCGTGGCTGGAAGCCCCAGCACAGGGGTGCCAGCCATGCATGGCGTGGATTACGAGTCGCTGCCGGGGGTGCTACTCATCCCGGCGGGCTCTGCCTCGGCCAGCATCACCATCGTTCCGCGCTGGGATGGCTTTGGCGAAACGGCGGAACAGGTGCTGCTTCAGCTCGGTGCTGGTCCCACCGACTATCGCCTCGGTGCCACGACTTCCGGCACAGTGACGATTCTTGACAGTGCGACATCGAACGCGCCCTACGTCGAGATCTCCGGCCAGACGAGCGCCATCGAGGGCAGCACGGCGGGCGTCATCCGTTTTTCCATCAAAGGCAGCATCGCAGGCACCGTGGCCGTGCCTTTTAGCCTGAGCGGCACCGCGACACGTAGCGTGGACTACAATGTCACCCTGCCCACGACACCGGCAGGCAGCACTTATGATTCAGCCAGCGGCACGGGAGTCATCATGATGACTGGCAGCGGCAGTGTGGCATCCACGGTGAATCTCACCTTCGCGACCGTGAATGACACGGCGCTGGAGGACATCGAGACCATCGTCTGCACGCTCACGGCAAGTGCCGCCATCTCCACCTACCCGCCAACGAGCACGGCCAGCATCTGGCTGCGTGACAATGACCAGCCGACCGTCTGGGCGGACTCCCAGGTGGGCACGACCTCCGCCACGATCAACCGCGTCACCGAGGGCAGCACCACGACAAACATGAAGTTCTACCTCTCACGCACCGGCTCCACCACGGCGGCGCTGAATGTAAACTATTCCCTTCAAGGCACAGCGACTCCAGGAACAGACTTCACCGTGACGACGAACGGCACGCTGACCTTTAACAATGGCACCCGCTCCGGCACACTGACCATTCCGGCGGGTGCCTCGGGAGCGAGTGTGAATCTGAGCGTGGCCAGCACCAATGACTTGGCTGTTGAAGGTGTGGAGACGATCATCCTGCAACTGGAGGCTGGTAGTTATTCGAAGACACCGAATGCCACCATCTTTATCGACGACAATGAAACCGCGACTCAGACCGTGGCCTTTACCAGCAATGGCGCGTCCGGGCCGGAGAGTCAGACTGCCGTGAATGTGCCCGTGACTCTCGCCTCTCCTTCTTCAGGCACCACGACGGTGGATTATTACGTCGATAGCGGGTCGCGCAGCTCCGCCAGCAGCACCAGCGCAACGCCCACACTGCCCTACTGGACACGGGTCGTACGGGCTGGCGATGCACTCACGAGCTACATCTCATCCGATGGAGTCATCTGGCAGCCGGTGGGCACCACACAGACTTTCACCATGTCATCCACCAGCTATACTGCCGGTCTGGTGGCCATGTCCTCCGCCTCCAGCGTTAGTTGCACCGCGACGCTCGACAATGTGAGCATCACCGGTCTGGATGGAGGAGGCGCATCCGGTGCGGCGGTGTTTGGCGGTGTCGGCACGACGAACCCGGCCAGCACGAGCAGTCAGGCTGGCGGAGTCTATACGCTCAATGCTGGGGGAGCTGGGCTTAGCCTCAACAGCACTTCCGACACGTCCTGTTATGTGTCCTTCGCCATCACCGACTCGGCCAACTGCACCATCACGGCCCGAGTCACCGGCATCACAAACGGGAACAACACCTCTCGAGTAGGAGTGATGATCCGCGAGAGCACTGCCACAGGCTCAAGGCACATGACCACGGTGGCGGAAAAGGCGGGCACGGCACGCATAATCCGCCGAAGCTCAACCTCCGCCAACGCCACCTCCAGCACGACGACCATCCTCCGTCCTTACTGGGTGCGGCTGCGGCGCATCGGCTCCG
>CAXNGR010000222.1:0-6683 GCA_964201265.1 Verrucomicrobiaceae bacterium | reverse complement strand
GAAAAATGGGTGTACACCGGCTCTGGCGAAGTCGTTCCTTGAGCGGAAACGCCAAGGCCCACTCCAAGACGCCTTGTCCTAACATTAAATTGAGTGCATCAGGCGGGCGCAAAACAGCGCCCGCTTTTTCGTCCCTCTCGTAGAATCATTTTCCTTCTTGTTTCCATTTTTCGCATCTTCACCTGATGAAAGTTCTCCGACCCACCGATCCCGACTACGCCAACGCCGCTGTCGCTCTCAACCGTCGTGCCGAGGCCAGCGATACCGTACGTGAGGTCGTCGCGGGCGTCATCAAGGCCGTTCGTGAGAGGGGTGATGCCGCCGTGCTCGAACTCACCGAAAAATTCGACGGTGCCAAACTCGGCGCATCGCAAATGCGCGTTCCGCAGGCCGAACTCGATGCCGCTTGGAATGCCGCCGATGATACGCTGCGTTCGGCACTCGAAGCTTCACATCGCAATGTGATGGCCTTTGCCAAACGCAGCATGCGCCAGGCTTGGAGCTACAAGAACGAGCAGGGGGCCGATGTGGGCGAGGTTTTTCATCCTTTTGAGCGCGTCGGCTGTTACGTGCCGGGCGGCACTGCGCCGCTCGTCTCGACCTCAATCATGACGGTCACCTTCGCCGCCGCCGCCGGTGTGCCAGAAATCGTCGTCTGCACGCCCTGCGGGCGGGATGGTAGCGTCAATCCCGGCCTGCTTGCCGCCTTGAAGCTCGCCGGAGCCACCGAAGTTTACAAGATTGGCGGTTCCCAGGCCATCGCCGCGCTCGCCTTCGGAACCGAGACGATTCGTCCCGTCACGAAGATCTTCGGCCCCGGCAATAGCTACGTCGTTGAGGCCAAGCGCCAGGCATTCGGCGTCGTTTCCATCGACCTCCTGCCCGGCCCCAGCGAAGTGCTCATCCTCGCCGACAAATCCGGCCATCCGGCCTTCATCGCTGCCGACATCCTCGCTCAAGCCGAGCATGGTAAGGACAGCATGGCTGGGTTCATCACCGATGACGCCACCTTGCTCGACGCTGTCGTCGCCGAAGTCGAATCGCAGGCCAAAACGCTCAGCCGCCAGGCCCAGCTCGCCCCCGTGCTCGAAAAAGGTGTGTTTTGCATGTTGGTGACGAGTTTGGAGGAAGGTGCCCGCCTCGTGAACGATTTCGCGCCCGAGCACCTCACGCTCATCACCACGCGTGAGGAGGCCATCCTGCCGCTCATCCGCACCGCAGGCGCGATCTTCCTCGGCAATCACTCCCCCGTAGCGGTTGGCGATTTCCTCGCCGGTCCCAGCCATACCCTACCAACCGGTGGTTCCGGCAAATCCTTCCCTGGCATCACCGCCGACATGTTTCAGCGCCGCACCAGCATCATTCGTCTCGACCGCGAAAGTTGCGTCAAATCCGAGCCTATCGTCCGCGCCTTCAGTCTAGTGGAGGGCCTCGACGCGCATGGACGTTCCGTTTCCATCCGCTGCTCATGAAACACCTCGTTCTCCTCGTTAGCCTGCTTTTGGTCTCTTGCGGCAAAGAGGAGGCAAAACCGCAGCCTAAAGCGGTCGTGACTCCACAAGCCGCACCCGAAAAAAAGACCGTACAGACTGTCCCACCGAAGCCCGTTCCTCAAGGCAAACTGCCTGTGATGGACCCAGAGAAAGCCAAGTTCATTGCCGTGCCCAGTACCCCCAAAGACCCAGAGGTCAAAAAGGAAAAGCCTGCGGCCAACGTCCCCAAAGCCGAGCAGATCGCCACGGAAACCAAGAAGTAAATTGGCATTCACCTCCTTGCCGGTATCTCAAGCCCAACGGGCTTGCGTATTGAAGCTCAGGGGGCTGCGAACCCTGGGCTGCAATTCGGAAGGCCGTTGGCCTTCAGCTTTGCCATTCACGCCGGAACGCGAATCTCCAGCCACTGACTCGCTGCATCAACGGGTGTTACGGTGCGAGATGCTGTCGTCATGCTTGCAGGCAGCAGCGCGAAGTCGCCTGCCTTCAAAATTATGCCGCCTACGCTGATCTCACCACTCACCACGGCCAGCGTCACGCATTCGCCAGCCTCCCCCACGGCCCCGGCTTTGTCACACAGCCGCACGTCGAAGTATTCACACTTCACCAGCGTGCCATCTGCTTGGATCTGCTGCACCTGCGGCTCGAAGTCCGTGAAGTCGATGCTTTGCAGCGACTCCTGCACATGCAGCGTGCGCGGTTTGCCATCCAGGCCGACGCGATTCCAATCGAAGACGCGGTAGGTGGTGTCGCTGTTCTGCTGAATCTCATAGATCAGCAAGCCTGCGCCGATGGCATGCACGCGCCCGCTGGGAATGAACAGGCAGTCGCCTGTGCGGGCCTCGATCACATGCACCACCTCAGCCACTGTGCCGTTTTGCAGTGCTGTTTCAAAATCCACTCGAGTCACATCAGGCTTCAGTCCGGCGTAAATCTTCGCCCCCGGATCTGCGTGCGCGATGAACCACATCTCTGTCTTCGGCTCGCCTTTCAGGGCCGTTGCCATGCTCGCGGGTGGGTGGACTTGGATCGAAAGATCATCGCAGGCATCGAGAATTTTCATCAGCAGCGGAAATGTGGGGCTTGTGGAAGGCAGTAGCGCTTTGCCAAACACCTCCTCGCGATGGTTCGTCCACAGTTCATGAAGCGACATACCGTCTGCCGTCACACTTTGCGCTTCGGGACGATCTGAAACAGCCCAAGCTTCGCCGAAGGGGGTGGTATCATCTGGCAGAGTGGCTCCCAGCAGGCTTTGCATGCGTCGGCCTCCCCAGACGCGGCTTTGATAGATGGGGGTGAAGAGGATCGGCTGGTTAAATTTCATAAGCCTTGATTATGGGCCTCGCGTTCTTCATCCGACAAATCAAAAAATGGGTGGATTGACAACCCGCCCTTCGCCATTCTGCGCCCTGTGAACATCGTTGATTCCAGTTTCATTCAATCGCTCCAGGCAATCCTCAGCCCCGAACGCGTGCTGACCTCGCCGGAGGACATCGTGCCCTACAGCTTCGATGGCACCGCAGCTCTAAAGCAACGTCCTGGGGCTGTTGTCTTTCCACTCACTGCCGAGGAAGTGGCCGAGTGCGTCAGGCTGGCCCGTAAACGCAGCGTGCCGGTGGTCACGCGTGGCTCCGGCACCGGCTTGAGTGGTGGCAGCGTGCCGCTGGACGGTTGTCTGGTGATCTGCCTCGTGAAGATGGACAAGCTCATCGAGGTGGATGAAAAGAACCTCACGCTGCGGGCGCAAAGCGGTGTGATCACGAAGGAGATCGACGACGCAGCGGCCAAGGTCGGCCTGTTTTATCCACCGGACCCCGGTTCGATGAAAATCTCCACCATCGGCGGCAACGTGGCCGAAAACTCCGGCGGTCTGCGCGGCCTGAAGTATGGCGTCACGCGCGATTACGTCATGGGCATCGAAGTCGTGCTACCGGACGGTACGTTGACCTTCCTGGGCAACAAATGCGTCAAGGACGTGGCCGGTTACTCGATGAAGGACCTGTTCATCGGCAGCGAAGGCACGCTCGGCATCATCACCGAGGTCATCTTGAAGGTGCTGCCTCGTCCGAAGGCGCGCAAAACAATGCTGGCGCTCTACGATTCGATGGATGCCGCTGCGAAGACAATCTCCGCCATCATCGCCGCCAAGATCATTCCGTGCACGCTGGAGTTCCTCGACCGCGTCACGGTGCAGTGCGTCGAAGACTACGCCAAGATCGGATTGCCAACCGATGTGGAGGCACTCGTGCTCATGGAGACCGACGGTCATCCCGTCGTCGTCGAAGAAGAAGCCGCGCAGATGATGGCACTCGCTAGGGCGAATGGTGCTCGCGATGTTCGTGCCGCCGCCGATGAAGCGGAAGGTGCTAAACTCGCCGCCGCACGTCGCAACGCCTTCTCCGCGCTCGCTCGGGTGCGTCCCACGACGATCCTCGAAGACGTGACCGTGCCGCGCAGTGAGCTGGCCGCGATGGTCGCTTTCATCGACAGCGTTGCGAAGAAGCATAAGCTCCAGATAGGCACCTTCGGCCATCTTGGCGATGGCAACCTGCACCCCACCTTCCTCACCAACGAGCGTGATCATGAGGAGATGCACCGCATTGAAGTCGCGCTGGAGGAGATCGTCGAAGAAACCATCCGCCTCGGTGGCACTGTCACCGGTGAGCACGGCGTTGGTCTTGCCAAAAAAGCCTTCCTCAAGCGCCAGCTCGGCGAAGGCAGCTACGAGCTCATGCGCAGCATCAAGCAGGCGCTTGATCCGCAAGGGCTGCTGAATCCGGGGAAGATTTTCGATTTAAGGAACTGATCAGGTCCCAAGCCACGCTCCTCAAATCCCTCGATTACTCCGTGCTCCAGCAGTGCATGCACTGCGGGATGTGCCTGCCGACCTGTCCGACGTATGTGGAGACAAAAATGGAGAAGAACAGCCCGCGCGGGCGCATCTCGCTTATGCGTGCTGTGGCTGATGGCGATCTCGAAGTCTCCAGGGCGCTTTCGGACGAGATGTATTACTGCCTCGGCTGCCTCGCGTGCCAGACGGCCTGCCCGGCCGGTGTGAACTACGCGGAGCTGTTTGAAACCGCTCGTGCCGAGGTCGAGCAGGCCAATGTGAACGATGGCATGCAGCGTGGCTTCTGGCGCTGGCTCACGCTGAACGTCATTTTCATGCGCCCTTGGCTCCTGCGGCTGATCGGTCGTGTGCTGCGCGTTTACCAAAGCACCGGACTCGACAAGTTGATGCGCAAAGTCCGCTTTTTAGGCCTCATGCCACGATCATTGGCAAAGTTGGAGCCGCAGACACCGCAAATCGCGGCGGATTTCTCGGACGACGTCATCCTGCCTGTGGAATCGCCCAAGATGGGGCAAGGGAGCCGTGTCGGCCTGCTCACGGGCTGCATCCAGGATCTCGCGTTCTCGAACATCAATCGCGACACTGCTGATGTTCTGCTTGCGAACGGCTGCGAAGTCATCACACCGCGCTCGCAGAGCTGCTGCGGCTCCTTGCATGCGCACAATGGCGAACTCGAACTAGCCCGCGAACTCGCCCGCAGGCAGATCGACAGCTTTGATCTCGATTCACTTGATGCCATCATCACCAACGCCGGTGGCTGCGGCTCGCATTTGAAGACTTACGGCCATCTGCTGCACGATGATCCGCTCTACGCCGACAAGGCGAAGGTTTGGGACAAAAAAGTAAAGGACATCCATGAATGGCTCGTGCAGATCCGCTTCCGCAAGCCGACCGCAGGTGCAGGCGTGAGTGAAGTGACCTATCACGAGAGTTGTCACCTCTGCCACGGCCAGAAAGTCGTCTCGCAGCCTAGGCAAGTGCTCGCCAGCATTCCCGGACTCGTGTTCAAGGAACTCCCTGAGTCGAACTGGTGCTGCGGCAGTGCCGGCATCTATAACATCACCCAGCCCGAGCAGAGTCAGAAGCTGCTGGATCGCAAAGTCGCCAACTTGAAGCTCACGAAAGCCCCCATCGTGGCCACCAGCAACCCTGGATGTCATTTGCAACTCGCCAACGGCCTCCGCTCCTGCGGTGATCATTCTTGCCAGGAAGTCACGCAGCCGGTCACGTTGCTGGCGCGTGCGTATCGGGCGGAAAACGTCGTGTGATGTGATAATGACGAAGCTCGAATGCCAAAAGTATCGACTGTTGGGCTTTGGAGTCTAGACAGAAGAATGGGGACAGAAGACTCAAGCTCGTTTGCCTGCCAGATCGCCACTTCGCGTAGCGTTCCCATCCTGCCTTTTATGCTTCAGCTTCTCCGTCTTAGCCTCCTCTTCTCCGTCTTCTGCTCGTCCATCCTGGCCGCAGAAAAGCCCAATATCATCTTCATCCTGTGCGATGACCTCGCGCAGGGAGATCTCGGCTGCTACGGGCAAAAGCTCATCCAGACGCCAAACCTCGACCGCATGGCCGCCGAGGGCACAAAGTTCCCCCAGCTCTACTCTGGCACTAGCGTCTGCGCGCCGTCCCGCTCCTCCCTCATGACCGGCCTGCACATGGGCCACTGCCCCATCCGCGCGAATCGTGAAGTGCAGCCCGAAGGCCAGAAACCCTTGCCAGCCGAGGTTACCACCGTCGCTCAAGTGCTGAAAAGTGCCGGTTACGCCACCGCCTGCTCTGGGAAGTGGGGCATGGGCATGTTCGACACCACCGGCAGCCCTTTGAAAAAAGGCTTTGACCACTTCTACGGCTACAACTGCCAGCGCCACGCCCACAGCTACTTCCCGAAGTATCTGTGGAAGGACGACCAACGCATCGAGCTCGATGGCAAGACCTACGCCATGGATCTCATCGGCCAAGACACGCTCGAATGGGTGCGCAGCCACGGCAGCAGCCCCTTTTTCCTGTTTTACGCCATCACCCTGCCTCACGGCAAATTTGAGATCGACGACCTCGGCCAATACCAAGACAAGGACTGGACCAAACTCCAGAAAACCTACGCCGCCATGGTCAGCCGACTCGACCGCGATGTCGGTCGCCTGCTCGACCTGCTCAAAGAGCTGAAAGTGGACGAAAACACGCTCGTCGTCTTCAGCGGCGACAACGGCGCGTCCTTCGAGCCCAAGTCCGAGGTCGGCAAACTCTTCGACCAATCCATGGGAGGCAAACTGCGCGGCTTCAAACGCAGCCTCTATGAAGGCGGCCTGCGTCAGGCCGGCATCGCCCGCTGGCCTGGA
>CAXNGR010000221.1:0-6686 GCA_964201265.1 Verrucomicrobiaceae bacterium | reverse complement strand
CCAACGTCGGGGAGTGTAACGCGCCAGACACGGAATTGATGCGCTGGGCGAGGGAGCACGGGCATGTGGTGCTGACTCAGGACTTGGATTTCCCACAGTTGCTCTATACGACCAAAGACAGCGGCCCCAGCGTGGTGCTGCTGCGGATGGACAATGAATTCGACGCCATAGCTCGGGATCACGTCTGCGCGGCTCTGGCGCTTGCTGAGTCCGATTTGTCCGCTGGTGCCTTGCTCACCATTTCAGACAACCGGGTAAGATTGCGACGGCTGCCTTTTGCTGGTTGACTGCTTTGGGCTAGTCAGGGCATTCCTGCCCCGTGAAAAAGTTGGGCCAGGAATGGCCCCGATACTTCAATTCCCACCGCCCATGGCTTTGTGGATGCGGACCCAGGCAGCGGTGGCGCGGGTGCGACTGAGAACGATGTCGTTTTGGGCGCTGAGGGCGACGCGTTCAGCGTCAAGAACGGTGAGGAAGTCGGCGACGCCGTCTTGATAGCGCTGTCGGGCAAGCGTGGCGGCTTCGCGGGCGCTGGCGGCGCTGGCTTCGAGGTGGCGGAGGCGCTGGCGCTCGCGGTCGTAGCTGGTGAGGGCGTTTTCGACTTCTTCGAGGGCGAGGAGGACGGTCTGTTCGTAGGTCGCGAGAGCGGCGTCGGCACGATGACCGGCGGCTTTGATTTGCTGCCGCACGCGACCGAGGTTCAAGAAGGCCCAACTGAGGCGCGGACCGAGGCTGTAGGCCGGTGAGCCGTATTGATTGAGGCTGGCGAGGGTCTGGCCTTCGAGATTGAGGCGTCCGCCGAAGGTGACGCGTGGGAAGAGATCGGCAGTGGCGATGCCGATTCGCGCAGTGGCAGCGGCGAGGGCGTTTTCGGCGATGCGGATGTCGGGGCGCAACCGGAGCAACTCAGCGGGTTTGGCGATAGCGACGTTGGCGGGCACGGAGGGCTGTTTGAGAGCTTTTTGGAGCTGTGAGCGCAGTTCGGAGGGATGGCGACCGCAAAGCACGGCGATGCGATGAATGGCTTTGGCGACGCTTTCCTCGTAAGTGGGGATTTGGGCCTGCGTGGCATTCAAGAGGGCGTTGGCACGGGCGACATCGAGCTGCGTGCCACGTCCACCTTTAAGCGAGGCTTCGGCGATGCGCAGGGCTTCGCTTTGATTGCCGGCGTTTTCCTGCGCGACGTTGAGTTGAGCCTGGGCACCACGAAGTTCGAGGTAGTTGATGGTGACCTCGGCCTGGAGCGTGATGAGAAGGTCCTGCACATTGGCTTCCGCGGCGGCGCTGGTGGCTTTGGCGGCCTTCACGCTGTTTCGCACGCGTCCGAAGAGGTCGAGTTCGTAATCGGCATCGAAACCGGTGCGCCAGGTATCGACAGTGCGGCCACGGAAGGCGGCGTTCATGGAGGCACCGAGCTGCGTGGTTTCGTAAGAGCCGCTGGCGGTGACGGTAGGCGCGAAGTCGAACTGCGCCTCGCGCCACAAGGCACGGGCTTCAAGCAAACGCGATTTGGCGACGGCGAGATTTTTGTTTTGCTCGGTAGCTTGCGCGATGAGGCGGTTCAGCGTGCTGTCGTTGAGTTTGCGCCACCAGGTGGGTGCGGCACGGAGGTTGTTGGAAGCCTTTGAGGCATAATCCGACGGCATCTTCGGCTGAGGCTGGAGAAACTTCGGGCCGACGGTGCAGCTGGACAGCGTGATGAGGAGACCTGCGACTATCCATGAGGTCTCACGCAAAGGCGCAAAGGCGCAAAGATCTGAAATTCTCAGGCCTTTGCGCCTTTGCGCCTTTGCGTGAGAATTCTTCAGCATTGAATGATTAATGAGCTGCATGGGCGGAAGGTAGGGTTTTGGCCAGTCGGCGTTCGACGATGGCGCGAAGGATGACGTAGAAGACGGGGGTGAAGAGCAAACCAAAGACGGTGACGCCGATCATGCCGTAGAAGACGGCGGTGCCGAGGGCCTGGCGCATTTCAGCACCGGCTCCGGTGGCGAGGACGAGCGGGAGCACGCCAAGGATGAAAGCGAAGCTGGTCATCAAAATCGGGCGCAAACGCAGTCGGCTGGCTTCCACAGCGGCTTTGATACGGTCCATGCCGTCGTCTTGGAGCTGCTTGGCGAATTCCACGATGAGGATGGCGTTTTTGGCCGCGAGACCGACGAGCACGACGAGACCGATCTGGGTGAAGATGTTGTTGTCGAGCCCGCGCAGCCACACGCCACCGATGGCGGAAAGCAGACACATAGGTACGATCAAAATGATGGCAATGGGCATGCTCCAGCTTTCATACTGCGCGGCGAGCACGAGGAAGACGAAGATGACGCAGAGCGGGAAAATGTACATGAGCGTGTCACCCGAGAGAATCTGCTGGTAGGTGAGATCGGTCCACTCGATGGCAAAACCGGTGGGCAGATGCTCCTTGGCGAGTCGCTCGATCTTTTCGATCATCTGGCTGGAACTGATGCCGGGGAGCGTGTTGCCATTGATGTCGGCGGAGTAGTAAAGATTGTAGCGCTGCACACGGTCGGCCCCGCCCGTCTTGATGACTTTTACCAAGGCACCGAGCGGCACCATGTCGCCGTTTTGATTGCGAATCTTGATGCGGGAGACATCGGCGGGATCTTTGCGGAATTCGTGATCGGCCTGTGCGGTGACCTGATAGGTGCGGCCGAACAAATTGAAGTCGTTCACATAGACGGAGCCGAGATAGACTTGCAGCGCTTCATTCAAATCGGCCAGTGAGACGCCCATCGTCTTGGCCTGAGCGCGGTTGATTTCGAGTTTGAACTGCGGCGTTCGGGCGCGGAAGCCGGTAACAAGCGAGATGAGGCCTGGTTCGTTCTGCGCGGCGGCGAGGAGCTTCTGTGTGGCGGCTTCGAGGGCGTCGAGGCCGGCGTTGTTGAGGTCCTGCACCTGGATTTTGAAGCCGCCGGCATTGCCGAGACCACGCAGCGGCGGCGGTGGCAGCACGAGCACGCGGCCTTCCTGAATGGTGGCGAATTTTTCGCGGATGCTGGCGAGCAAGCGGTCGCCTTTCATCTCGGGCGAGGTGCGTTTGGCGAAATCATCGAAGACGAGGAAGGCCGCGCCGACGTTGGGCTGGTTCGCCTGCAACACGGAGGAGTAACCGGAGATGGCGAAGGTGTGCGCGATGCCGGGGATTTGCTGCGCCATGCGATCCATCTTGCGCACGACGGCATCGGTGCGGTCGAAGGCGGACGCGTCCGGGAGCTGCACGAGCACGATGGCGTAACCCATGTCCTGCGCGGGGATGTAGCCACCGGGGACGGTGTTGAAGACCTTTTGTGTGAGGAAGAGCAGCCCGAAATAGCCAAGGATGACGAGCATCGCGAGGCGGATGAGTTTGCGCACGAGTCCGGCATAGAGACCGGCACTGAAGTCGAAGACCTTGTTAAAGAGTCGGAAGAACCAGCCGAACAAGAAATTGATGAGCTTCGTGAGCCAGTCGGTCTTCGCACCATGCGGTTGCAAAAGGATTGCGCAAAGCGCAGGGCTGAGAGTAAGCGAGTTGAAGGCCGAGATGACCGTGGAGACGGCGATGGTGAGCGCGAACTGTTTATAAAACTGCCCGGTGATGCCGCTGACAAAGGCGGTGGGCACAAACACGGCGCAAAGCACGAGCGCGACAGCGATGACGGCTCCGCTGACCTCCTTCATGGCCTGGATGGCGGCCTCTCGCGGTGCGAGACCTTTGGCGATGTTTCGCTCGACGTTTTCAACCACGACGATGGCGTCATCGACGACGATGCCGATGGCGAGCACGAGGCCGAAGAGGCTCAGATTATTCAACGAGAAGCCGAACACCTGCATAACCGCGAGTGTGCCGATGAGCGACACGGGAACGGCGAGCAGCGGAATGATGGAGGCACGCCAGCTTTGCAGGAAAAGAATGACGACAAAGACCACGAGCAGCACGGCCTCGACGAGTGTGGTGAGCACGGATTTGATTGAGGCGCGGACGAACTTCGTGGTGTCGTAATTGATGCGGTAGTCGATGCCGGGCGGGAAGCGCTCTTTAAGCTGCGCGAGACGTGCATACACGGCGTCGGCGGTCTGAATGGCGTTGCTGCCGGGAAGCTGAAACACGCGGAGCGAGACGGCATTGTAGCCGTCCATGTAGGTCTTGCTGGAGTAGTCGCGGGAACCAAGCTCGATGCGTGCGACATCTCGCAGGCGCACGACATCGCCGATGGCACCGGTTTTCAGCACGATGTCGCCAAACTCCTCCGCCTTCTTCAAGCGGCCCGGCGCGGTGAGCGTGTATTGAAACTCCAAGCCTTCCGCCGCAGGCGGCTGGCCGAGTGATCCGGCGGCGACTTGCACGTTTTGTTCGCGGATGGCTCGCACGACATCCCCGGCGGTGAGTCCGACGCCGGCGACTTTTTCAGGATCGAGCCACACACGCATCGAGTAGTCCAAACCGCCGAGCGAGGAGGCCTCCGCGACACCGGGGATGCGGGCGATTTCATTCTGAATCTGGAGCGTGACGTAGTTGCTGAGGTAGCCGACTTCACGCGAGCCATCCGGGCTGTAAAACTGCGCGGCGAGCGTGAGGTCCGGCGAGCGCTTGTTCACGATGACGCCCAATCGACGCACTTCCTCGGGAAGTCGGGCCACAGCGGCGTTCACGCGGTTTTGCACGAGCACCTGCGCTTTGTCCAGATCCGTGCCGAGACGGAAGGTGACGGTGATTTGCACGCGTCCATCGCTCGTCGATGAGGACGAGAGATAGAGCATGTCCTCGACGCCATTGATCTCCTGCTCCAGCGGCGTGGAGACGGTCTCGGCGAGCGTGCGGGCATCGGCACCGGGATACGTCGCGGAAACGACGACGGTGGGCGGGATGACCTCCGGATACTGCGCCACGGGCAACGAAAAGTAGGCCAAAGCACCGAGCAACGTGATGACGATGCTGAGCACGCCCGCGAAGATGGGGCGGTCCACGAAGATGCGGGCGAAATTCATGGTTTCGGCTCCTTCACAGGTTCGACGGCCATATCAGCAAGTGCGGGCTTCACCTGGTTGCCATTGCGCACGCTCATGAGGCCGAGGATGACAACGCGTTCCTCGGCCTTGAGGCCTTCACGCACGACCCGCAGGCCATCGACGAGCGGACCGAGCTTGATGGGGCGATACACGGCCTTGTCCTCGGCATCAATGACCCACACGTAGCTGCTGCCTTGATCGTCACCGACGGCGGCATCGCGAATGAGCAGGCCTTCGTATTCGCCACTGCCAGGAATGCGCACTTTGGCAAAGAAGCCGGGCGACATGAGGCGGTCTTTGTTCGGAAAAATGCCCCGTGCGCGGATGGTGCCGGTCTCGGGGTTGATCTGGTTGTCCACGAAGTCGATCTCGCCTTTGTGCGGCCAGCCGTCCTGGTTCACGAGCGCCATTTCCGCCGGGATGCGCTGAAACAGCGCGCTCTCGCGTTCGCCGGTTTTGTGCATCTCGCGGTATTTCAGCGCGGATCGCTCATCGACCTCGAAATCGACATAGATCGGGTCGAGCGCGACGATGGTGGTGAGCAGCGTGGGATCGCTGGTGCCGCCGGTGATGAGGTTTCCCTCCGTCACACGGGCATCGCTCACGCGACCGCTGATCGGCGCTTTGATCTGCGTGAATTCAAGGTCGAGCTTCGCGGTGGTGACCATCGCCTCGGCGGCGCGGACGGCGGCCTGCTCCCCGGCGGCGCTTTTCAGGCGGCGCTCGGATTCCTCGGTCGAAATGACCTGCCCCTGGCGCAGGGTGGTGGCGTTTTTTGCCTCGATGTTCGCGAGATCGGCATTCGTTTTCGCCTGGGCCAGCACGGCCTCGGCACGTTGCACGATGGCCTCATACGGACGCGGGTCGATGGTGAAAAGCAGATCGCCCTCCTTCACCTCGGTGCCCTCCTTGAAATGCACCTTCGTAAGGTAGCCGGATACACGGGCGCGGATTTCGACCTTGTCGCGGGCGATGAGGCGGCCGGTGAACTCATCCCAGTCCGTCAAACGACGGGCAATGGGTTTGGCGACAGTGACATCTGGGATTCCAGCTTTCGGCGGGCCACCGGAGCCTGAGGCGGGCGGTTTGCAGCCGGAAACAACGAGCGCCAAAGCTGGCAAAGCCAAGACGCAGCGTAAAAAACGAAAGAGAGGACTCATGGTAGTTATCTACGGACCACTGCGAAGGTTAAACAGTGAAGCTCCGACATCGCTCTTATACACTCGATGCATGACAAATCTGAATGATCTCCAACAAATCCGCGAGTTCGTGCGAAACTCCGAATTGGGCAGCATTTCGGCAGCAGCGAAGGTTTTGAGCATGGGGCGGCCAACTCTGAGCTTAAGGTCTGGCCACCCATCCGCCGGGCTCCAATGTGCCCTTGCGCATGGCCCGAAACTTGCGATGGATAGCGCCCCTTTACACCAAAAACACCATGCCCAAGCAGACCATTCGTGACCTCGACCTTGCCGGAAAACGCGTCTTTGTGCGCGTCGATTTCAATGTGCCGCTGGAGGAAAAGGACGGCCAGATGGTCATCACGGACGCCACGCGCATCCAGGAAACGCTGCCGACCATCAAGTTCCTGATCGAAAAGGGTGCCCGCATCATTTTGGCCAGCCATCTCGGCCGTCCGAAGGGCCAGCGTGATCCGAAACAGAGCCTCGCCCCGGTCGCTC